>DATMGW010000275.1:0-9206 GCA_035555295.1 Caldimonas sp. | reverse complement strand
CGCGGTTGGCCGCCACGAACGGATTGGCGAACTTCTCGCGGTATTCCTCGGTGCGCTTGGCGATCTTGGCCGCATCGCCGATGTCGGAGCGGAAGATGATCTCGACCGCGCCCTTGGCGCCCATCACCGCGATCTCGGCGTTCGGCCAGGCGAAATTGACGTCGCCGCGCAGGTGCTTGGAGCTCATCACGTCGTAGGCGCCGCCGTAGGCCTTGCGAGTGATGACGGTGATCTTCGGCACCGTGCACTCGGCGTAGGCGTAGAGCAGCTTGGCGCCGTGCTTGATGATGCCGCCGTATTCCTGCGCCGTTCCCGGCATGAAGCCGGGCACGTCGACGAAGGTGACGACGGGGATGTTGAAGGCGTCGCAGAAGCGGACGAAGCGCGCCCCCTTGATCGAGCTCCTGATGTCGAGGCAGCCGGCCAGGACGAGCGGCTGGTTGGCGACGATGCCGACGACCCTCGAGTCCATTCGCCCGAAGCCGATGACGATGTTCTGCGCGTGCATCGGCTGCAGCTCGAAGAAGTCGCCGTCGTCGACCGTCTTCGTGATCAGCTCCTTGATGTCGTACGGCTTGTTCGGATTGTCGGGAACGAGCGTGTCGAGCGAGAGATCGACGCGGTCGGCCGGGTCGTCGGATGGTCGCGAAGGCGCGTTCTCGCGGTTGTTCAGCGGCAGGTAGTTGAAGAAGCGCCGCAGCATGGCGAGCGCGTCGACGTCGTTCTCGAATGCCAGGTCGGCGACGCCGCTCTTGGTCGTGTGCGCCAGCGCCCCGCCGAGGTCCTCGGCTGTGACCTCCTCGTGCGTCACGGTCTTCACGACGTCGGGGCCGGTGACGAACATGTATGAGCTGTCCTTCACCATGAAGATGAAGTCGGTCATCGCCGGCGAGTAGACGGCGCCGCCGGCGCATGGACCCATGATGAGGCTGATCTGCGGCACGACGCCGGAAGCCGTGACGTTGCGCTGGAAGACCTCCGCATAGCCGCCGAGCGAGGCGACGCCTTCCTGGATCCGCGCCCCGCCCGAATCGTTGAGGCCGACCACCGGCGCGCCGACCTTCATCGCCTGGTCCATGATCTTGCAGATCTTCTCGGCGTGCGCTTCGGAGAGCGCGCCGCCGAAGACGGTGAAGTCCTGGCTGAAGACGAAGACGAGCCGGCCGTTAATCATTCCGTAGCCGGTGACTACGCCGTCGCCGGGCGGCCGGTTGTCCTGCATGCCGAAGTCGTGGCTGCGGTGCTCGACGAACATGTCCCATTCCTCGAACGTTCCTTCGTCGAGGAGGAGATCGATTCGCTCGCGCGCCGTGAGCTTGCCTTTCGCGTGCTGCGCCGCGACGCGCCTCTCGCCGCCGCCGAGGCGGGCCAGGGCGCGTTTGGCTTCGAGCTGCTGGATGATGTCGTGCATGAATGGCCCCAGGCAACCGTCTCTTCAGACGCGCATCTTCGCAGGCTCGCGATCGCTGTCATTCATCGCTCGCGCTCCCCGTCAGAGAAGGCACGCAACAGGCGACGCGCCGCGACCGACACCGGAAGACGGCCGGCATCGACCGCGTCGAAAACACCGGGAAGCAGCTTGCGCACGTCGGCATGGCTGCGGAATCGCTCGCGCAAGCCGGCGTCGATGCGCTCCCACAGCCAGGCGCGCGCCTGACTATCGCGCCGCCTACCGAAGGCGCCGCTCGCGCGCTGCGCCGAGGCAAAGGCATGCACGGCGCACCAGACCGCGCGCACCTGGGCGGCGTCGAGCGCGCTGCAGGCGAGGACGCGCGGCCGGGTCGCCTCGGCGCCGCGCGCCGCGACCAGCCGCATCGCCGACTCGATCTGCCCGACCGCACGGGCGGCCGCGGCCGGGTCGAGATCGGCCTTGTTGACGACGACCAGGTCGGCGAGCTCGAGCACGCCTTTCTTGATCGCCTGCAGGTCATCGCCCGCATTGGGCAACTGCATCAGCACGAACACGTCGGTCATCGCCGCGACCGCCGCTTCGCTCTGGCCGACGCCGACCGTCTCGACGATGACGATGTCGTGGCCGGCCGCCTCGACGACGCGGATCGCCTCGCGCGTCGCCGCGGCGACGCCGCCGAGCGTTCCGCGACTCGGGCTCGGCCTGACGAATGCGTGCTCGTGCACTGAGAGACGTTCCATGCGCGTCTTGTCGCCGAGGATGGAGCCGCCGGACAGGCTCGAGCTCGGGTCGACGGCGAGGACGGCGACGCGATGTCCCGCGCCGACGAGTTCGAGCCCGAGCGTCTCGATGAAGGTCGACTTGCCGACACCGGGAACGCCGGAGACGCCGACGCGCAGCGCCGGCTCCGCCGGCACGCCCAGAGCCGCGAGCAGGGCGTCGGCGCGGTCGCGATGATCGGCGCGCGTCGATTCCAGCAGGGTGATCGCCTTGGCCACGGCGCGACGCTGGCGCTCTCCGAGAGCCGAGGCGAGGTCGTCGAGCAAGGCCTGGTCGGCAGGCGGCAGCATCGGCTTCGGTGCCCTGCCCTTCACTACGCGGCGACCGAGCGCCGGATCTGCTCGAGCACGTCCGTCGCGCTGACGAGGATCGGCGTTCCCGGCCCGTAGATGCCCTTCACGCCGGCGTCGCGGAGAAACGCGTAGTCCTGCTGCGGGACGACGCCGCCGACGAAGACGACGATGTCGCCGGCGCCCTGGGCCTTCAGCGATTCGATGATCGCCGGGACCAGGGTCTTGTGCCCGGCGGCGAGCGTCGAGACGCCGACGGCGTGCACGTCGTTCTCGATCGCCTGGCGGGCGCACTCCTCGGCGGTCTGGAAGAGCGGGCCGATGTCGACGTCGAAGCCGAGGTCGGCGAAGGCACTGGCGACGACCTTGGCGCCGCGATCGTGCCCGTCCTGGCCGAGCTTGGCGATCATGACGCGCGGCCTGCGCCCCTGGTCCTCGGCGAACGCGGCGATCTCCGCCTTCAGCCGATCCCAGCCTTCGGCGCTGTCGTAGGCGGCGGCGTAGACGCCCGAGACCTTCTGCGTGTCGGCGCGGTGCCGGCCCCAGGCCGCCTCGAGCGCATCGCTCAGCTCGCCGACCGTCGCGCGCAGGCGCATCGCCTGCACCGACAGCTCGAGCAGGTTGCCCTCGCCGCTCTTTGCGGCCTGGGTCAGCGCGGCGAGCGCGGCACGAACCGCGGCGGAGTCGCGCGCGGCGCGCACCGCCTTCAGCCGCTCGATCTGGCTCTCGCGCACCGCGTGGTTGTCGATGTCGAGGGTCTCGATCGGCGCCTCCTCGGCGAGCCGGTACTTGTTGATGCCGACGATCGTGTCCTGGCCGGAATCGATGCGCGCCTGCTTCTCGGCCGCGCTCGCCTCGATCTTCAGCTTGGCCCAGCCGCTCTGCACCGCCTTCATCATCCCGCCCAGCGACTCAATCTCTTCGATGATCCTCCATGCCGCGTCGGCCATCTCCTGCGTCAGCGCCTCCATCGCGTAGCTGCCGGCCCAGGGGTCGATGACGCTGGTGATGTGCGTCTCTTCCTGGATCACGAGCTGGGTGTTGCGGGCGATCCGGGCGCTGAATTCGGTCGGCAGCGCGATCGCCTCGTCGAGCGCGTTCGTGTGCAGGCTCTGCGTGCCGCCGAAGACCGCCGCCATCGCCTCGATCGTCGTACGCACGACGTTGTTATATGGATCCTGCGCCGTCAGCGTCCAGCCCGAGGTCTGGCAATGGGCGCGCAGGATCGAGCTTTTCGCCTGCTTCGGCGCGAACTCCTGCATGATCCGGTACCACAGGCCGCGCGCGGCGCGCATCTTGGCGATCTCGAGGTAGAAGTTCATGCCGATCGCCCAGAAGAAGCTGAGCCGTCCGGCGAAGGCGTCGACGTCGAGCCCCCTCGCGATCGCGGTGCGCACGTATTCGCGCCCGTCGGCCAGGGTCAGGGCGAGCTCGAGCGCCTGGTTCGCGCCGGCCTCCTGGATGTGGTAGCCCGAGATCGAGATCGAGTTGAACTTCGGCATGCGCTTCGTCGTGTACTCGATGATGTCGCCGACGATGCGCATGCTGGGCGTCGGCGGGTAGATGTAGGTGTTCCTGACCATGAACTCCTTCAGGATGTCGTTCTGGATCGTTCCTGAAAGCAGTTCAACGCCCACGCCCTGCTCCTGCGCGGCGACGATGTAGCCGGCAAGCACCGGCAGCACGGCGCCGTTCATCGTCATCGACACGCTGACCTTGTCGAGCGGAATCGCGTCGAAGAGGATCTTCATGTCCTCCACCGAGTCGATCGCCACGCCCGCCTTGCCGACGTCGCCGACGACGCGCGAATGGTCGCTGTCGTAGCCGCGATGCGTCGCCAGGTCGAAGGCGACGCTGATGCCCTGGGCGCCGCCGGCGAGCGCCTTGCGATAGAAGTCGTTCGACGCCTCGGCCGTCGAAAAGCCCGCGTACTGGCGGATCGTCCACGGCCGCACCGTGTACATCGACGCCTGCGGGCCGCGGACGTAAGGGGGAAAGCCGGGCAGCGTGTCGGTCGCCGGCAGGCTCTTCAGGTCGGCCGCGGTGTAGAGGGGTTTGACGACGATGCCCTCGGGCGTCTTCCAGCTCAGCGCGCCGAGGTCACCGCCCGGCGCCGACTTCGCGGCAGCGGCACGCCACGCACGCAGCGCGCCTGGATCGTGGTCGTCGGATGCGGTCGTCATCGTCTTTGCCGGGAGCCGTCGCGCCGATTATCGCGGTGCAGCCGGCGACAATCGGTGCCATGGCCGAGCCGATCGTCTGTCTGGTCGCCGCCGTCGCCCGCGACGGAGGCATCGGCCATCGCGGCCGGCTGCTCGTTCGCCTGCCCGAAGACCTCCGTCGCTTCAAGCGGCTGACGCTCGGGTCGCCCGTCGTCATGGGGCGAAAGACCTGGGAATCGATCGGCCGGCCGCTGCCCGGTCGCACGAACATCGTGATCACGCGCGACCCGGCCTGGCGGGCCGAAGGGGCCGTCCCGGTGCCTGCGTTCGAAGCGGCGCTCGCGCTCGCCGACCGCGCCGACCGCCTGTTCGTGATCGGCGGCGCCGAGGTCTACGCGCTGGCGCTGCCGTTCGCGCGCGAGCTCGAACTCACCGAGATCGACGCCGAGCTGCCGGCCGATACTTTCTTCCCGGATTGGAACCGCGCCGATTTCAGGCAGACTTCGCACGAGACGCACGAGACGGCCGAAGGCTTGCGCTACAGCTTCGTCAGCTACCAGAGAATTTGACCGGGGAGAACGAGAGATGTCGGGTCACGGCTTTCATGCGCACGGTCCGCACGACCACGAGCTCGAGCACCAGGCGGAGGCCGAGCCGCACGGCATGGCCGGCCACCTCGCGACGGCGACCGCGATCATCGCGACCATAGGCGCAGTGTTCGCCTACATGGGCGGCCTGGGCCAGGTCAACGCCGGGCTGTACAAGAACGAGGCGGCGATCAAGAAGACCGATGCTGCCAATCAGTGGGCGTACTACCAGGCGAAGAACAACCGGCAGAACATCGCCGAGATCGCTGTCGACCTCGTGCCCGAAGGGCGCAAGGACTACTACCGCGGCGAGGCCGCCCGCTACAAGACGGAGAAGGCGGAGATCCAGAGGAAGGCCGAGGAGCTCGAAAAGCAATCCCACGAATGGGACGAGAAGAGCGAAAAGGAACTGCACGGGCACGAACGCTGGCAGCAGGCGACGACGGCCCTGCAGATCGCCATCGCGATGGCGGCGATCGCGCTGCTGGCGCGCAGCCGCAGGTTGCAGTACGGCGTCTACGGCGTCACGGCGATCGGCATCGTCCTGGGCATCCTCGCCTGGATGCAGATCTGATCGGGTCGAGCCGATCCCGGGCAGCAGCCTTCCGCGACGCTCGGTGACGCGGCGCCCGCCGCGCCATGTCATTTCTCGTCGAGGCCCAGCTCCTGGATCTTGCGCGTGATCGTGTTGCGCCCGATGCCGAGCTTCTGCGCCGCTTCGATGCGCCGGCCACGCGTGATCTCGAGGGCGGTCTGGATGAGCTGCGCCTCGAAGCGCCGCGTCAGCGTCTCCCAGACCATCGGCTCGCCGCCGCGCAACATCTCGCGGGCATCGCGCTCGAGGCCGGCGAGCCAGCCCGGGCTCGATGGCGCCGCGCCTTCGCTCGGCGCAACAACCGATGCGGCGGCGGACGACGCCTTGGCAGAAGCGATGGCCGCGCCGCCGTGAACGGCTCGAGGCTCCGGATCGCCACCGGGCCGCGGCGCCGGGTCGGGCGCGACCGTAGTCCGTTCGAGCGGCTTGGCCTGCAGCTCGGGTGGCAGGTCCTTGGCGTCGACGAGCTGCGCCGGCGCCATCACGGTCAGCCAATGGCAGATGTTCTCGAGCTGGCGCACGTTGCCGGGAAAATCGAATTCGGCGAGCCGCGCCAGCGCCGCGTCGGTGATGCGCTTGCCTTCGACGCCGAGCTCGCGCGCGCTTTTCTGCAGGAAGAAGCGCGTCAGCGTCGCGATGTCTTCCTGCCGCTCGCGCAGCGGCGGCAGGCGCAGGCGGATGACGTTGAGGCGATGGAAGAGGTCTTCGCGAAACGAACCCGCCTTGACTCGAGCGTCGAGGTCCTGGTGTGTCGCGGCGATCACTCGCACGTTGCTGCGCATCGGGTTGTGCCCACCGACGCGATAGAACTGGCCGTCGGAGAGCACGCGCAGCAGCCGCGTCTGCAGGTCGAACGGCATGTCGCCGATCTCGTCGAGAAAGAGCGTGCCGCCGTCGGCCTGCTCGAAGCGGCCGCGCCGTGTGGTCTGCGCGCCGGTGAAGGCGCCGCGCTCGTGCCCGAACAGCTCGGACTCGAGCAGATCCTTCGGGATCGCCGCCGTGTTGATGGCAACGAAGGGTCCGCTGGCGCGCGGGCTGTGCTTGTGCAAGGCGTTGGCGACGAGCTCCTTGCCCGACCCCGATTAGCCGGTGATGAGGACAGTGACGATGCTCTGGCTGAGCCGCCCGATGGCGCGAAACACGTCCTGCATCGCCGGCGCCTGGCCGAGGATCTCGGGCACCTGCGCCGCGACGACTTCCGTCTGGCCGACGTGCAGGCTTTCCTCGACGGCGCGGCGGATCAGGTCGACGGCCTTGGGCACGTCGAAGGGCTTGGGCAGGTAGTCGAAGGCGCCGCCCTGGAAGGCGCTGACGGCGCTATCGAGGTCCGAGTACGCCGTCATGATGATGACCGGCAGCTCGCGGTGTTTGGCCTTGATCTTGTTGAGCAGGTCGATTCCCGAGCCGCCGGGCATGCGGATGTCGGAGACGAGCACCTGCGGCTCGCTGTCCTCGAGTGCAGCCAGGACGTCGCGCGGGTTCGTGAAGCTGCGCACGGCGAACTCTTCGCGCGCCAGCGCCTTCTCGAGCACGAAGCGGATCGACTGATCGTCGTCGACGATCCAGATGGGTTTCATGCGTGGCGCAGCATCAGGCAAGCGGAATCACGATCTTGAAGTCCGTTCGGCCGGGCTCGCTCTCGAATTCGACGGTTCCATGATGCTGCTGGATGAAGGTCTGCGCGAGCGTGAGGCCGAGTCCCGAGCCGCCTTCGCGGCCCGACACGAGCGGAAAGAAGACCCGCTCGCGCAACGTCTCCGGAACTCCCGGGCCGTTGTCCTCGATATGCAATTCCAGTGCCAGACGATAGCGGTGTTTGCCGAGCGTGACCTGGCGGACGACGCGCGTGCGAAAGACGATCCGCGCATCGCCGGTATCGATGCGCTCGCTCAGGGCCTCGGCGGCGTTGTGGGCGACGTTCAGCACCGCCTGGATGAGCTGCTCGCGATCGCCGCGAAATTCCGGGATCGAGGTGTCGTAGTCGCGCTCGGTCGCCAGGCCGCGCGGAAACTCGGCAACGATGAGCGCCCGCACGCGCTCGCAGACCTCGTGGATGTTGACGTTGCCGACGACGTGGGGCTTGCGATGCGGCGCGAGGAGGCGATCGACGAGCGCCTGCAGCCGATCCGCCTCGTTGATGATGACCTGCGTGTACTCGGTGAGAGAGCGCGACTCGATCTCCATCTCGAGCAGCTGCGCCGCGCCGCGAATGCCTCCGAGCGGGTTCTTGATCTCGTGCGCCAGGTTGCGGATCAGCTCCTTGGACGCCTCGGCCTGCTCGAAGGCGCGCTCCTCGCGCTCCTGACGCGCCTGCTGCTCGATCTCGACGACCTCGAAGACGACGTTGCGCGATGCGTCGATCTGGTTGACGATGACGCGGACCGGAAGCGCCTCGCCATGGCTCGAACCCGGGCGCTTGAGAAGCGCGTCGAGCCGGCTCGTCGCGAAGGCATTGCAGCTCACCGCCGCGACCGTGTCGCGCAGGATCTGCGCGTCGGCGAACCAGTCGAAGACCGAGCTGCGCGACATGCTGCGCCGCGACAGGCCGAGCACGTTCTCGAAAGACGAGTTGGCGAAGATGCATTCGCCTTCGGGCGTGACGACGGCGACCATCGTCGCCAGCAGGTCGAACGCGGCGTGGTCGGCCGCCTCGTCGGCGCGGGCCGCACCGGGCTCGGGTCGGCCCGGCGCGATCACAGGATCGGCTGCGGTGCGGGCGGCGGCAGCTTCTGGATCTCGCGCCGGAGCGCGGCGATGTCGGCTTCCTTGCGGGCGATGGCGGCACTCAGCTCGGCGACCCGGTCGATGTACTTCTGGTAGTTCTTCTCGTCGCCCTGCCGCTCGGGCTGGCCGTTGTTGAATTCCTTCTTCAGCGCCGCCAGCCGGTCTTCTTCGCCCTTGAGCTCGGCCTCGAGGATTCGCCGGGCGTCGCTGTCGCGGGCGCGTTGCGCCGCCGGATCGACGCGCGCGGTTCCGCCGGCCGGCGGAACCGCGCTTCCCGGAGGGCGCGGCTTGACCGACTGGATCACCGTGACCGGAGCGCCCTCGAGCTTCTTGCAGCCGAGCTTTTCCGCTTCCTTGGCGGAGATCGTGTTCTTGTAGTCGTTTCCGGGGCAGCGATAGGTGATCGTTCCGCTGTCGCTGCCCGGCGCCGGCGCCGACGCGGACGCCGCCTCGGCACCGCTACCGACAAGCGCCAAGGCGAGGGCGCTTGCAATCGTGTATGGCAGTCTCATGTCGTCGCCTCCAGCCCATCAACGCCTGCCGGCCGGGCTTGGCCGACAGGCCGGCCCGATTGTCTCGCAGTCGGCGCGTCCCCCGCACCCCGTCGCCGATGGCGTCCATCAAAGACAAGGGGGACGGCCGACGGCCGTCCCCCGC
>DATMGW010000274.1:0-3050 GCA_035555295.1 Caldimonas sp. | reverse complement strand
CGCAGCGAACGTAGCGAGTTATGCGGCGGGCCGCAAGACCGAGCATCGCAGGGAAGTCGCAGCGAAGCGCAGACCGCCTCAGCGAAGTGCCTGCCCGGACGGGTCTTTGCCGCGCTGAACCGCACGCAAGAGAAGACGCGTCGTACGACTCGGCTCTCATCCTAGTTCCCCCCGGCCGCCTGATCGTTCTTGACCAGATGCACGCGCAACTGGCCGAGCTGGGTGTAGAGCTGCTGCACGGTGCGCGCGTCGAGGCCGGAGAAGAGATCGAGGATCCAGCCTTCATGCTCGCGCGCCATCGTCTCGAAGTGGCGCCGGCCCTTCGGCGTCAGGCGGACGATCCAGGCGCGCCGGTCCTGCGGGCTGCTCTCGCGAACGACCATGCCTTCTTTCGCCAGGTCGTCGGTGAGGCCGGTGACGTTGCCGCCCGTCACCATCAGGTAGCGCGACAGGTCGCGCATCTTCATTCCGTCCTTGTAGCGATAGAGCTGCGCCAGGTAGTCGAAGCGCGCCAGCGAGATGTCGAAGCGCTCGCGCAGGCGCCGCCGGATCTCCGCCTCGATCTGCGTCGTGCTCGCGAGCATGCGCAGCCAGAGCCTGAGCGCGGCGTGGTCGGCGTGGCCGGCGCGCGCTTCGTGGCCGAGCTCCTGCGCATCCTCGAGGAGCGCGTGCGAAGGGTCGTTCTGTTTCATGGTTCTGCTGGTGGTCAAACGCCGAGGGCTCGGTTCGCCTGCTCGAGCGCCGACAGGCCCGCGCCCTGCGCCTGCATGGCGCGCTCGCGCTCGAGGTTGCGCTCGAGCTGCTGCTTCGCCGAGCGGTACTGCTTCGGCCAGGCGACGTCGGTGTAGCCGATCTTGGCCGACTCGAGCAGCGTCCACGCCGGATTCGCCAGGTGCGGCCGGGCGATGGCGCACAGGTCGGCGCGGCCGGCGGCGATGATGCTGTTGACGTGATCGGCCTCCGAGATCGCGCCGACCGCGATCGTCGGGATGCCGGCTTCGTTGCGGATGCGGTCGGCAAAAGGCGTCTGGTACATGCGACCGTAGACCGGCTGCTGGAGCTTGCTGACCTGGCCCGACGAGCAGTCGATCAGGTCGGCGCCGGCCGCCTTGAAGGCGCGCGCGATCTCGACCGCGTCGTCGGGAGTGATGCCGCCCTCGACCCAGTCGTGCGCCGAGATGCGCACCGAGATCGGCAGGTCTTTCGGCCAGGCCTCGCGGACCGCGTGGAAGACTTCGAGCGGATAGCGCAGCCGGTTCGCGAGCGAGCCGCCGTACTCGTCGGTGCGCTGGTTCGTCAGCGGCGAGATGAACGACGACAGCAGGTAGCCGTGCGCGCAGTGCAGCTCGAGCCAGTCGAAGCCGGCCTCGGCGGCGTAGCGCGTCGAGCGCACGAAGTCGTCGCGGACGCGGTCCATCTCGGCCCGCGTCATCGCCCGCGACCAGTCGCTCACGCCATCGAGGAACTGCTGCGGCGACGCCGATACGAGCGGCCAGTTGCCGCTTTCCAGCGGCAGGTCCTCGCCTTCCCAGGGCACGCGGGTCGAGCCCTTGGCGCCGGAGTGGCCGAGCTGCATCGCGATCTTCGCGTCGCTGTTCGCGTGGACGAAGTAGACAATGCGCTTCCAGGCGTCGCGCTGCGCCGTGTTCCACAACCCCGGGCACGCGGGCGTGATGCGCGCCTCGGGCGAGGGGCACGTCATCTCGGCGACGACCATGCCGGCACCGCCCATCGCGCGCGCGCCGAGGTGGACGAGGTGGAAGTCGCCGGGAATGCCGTCCTTGCACGAGTACTGCGCCATCGGCGAGACGACGACGCGGTTCTTCAGCGTCACTCCGCGCACCGTGAACGGCGTCAGCATCGGCGGAATCGAGTGCTGCAGCGCGCCGCGCACGACGCCGGCGGCGTCGGCGATCCAGTCCTCGTAGTCCTCGACGTAGTCCTTGTCGCGCAGGCGCAGGTTCTCGTGGCTGATGCGCTGGCTACGCGTCAGCAGCGAATAGGCGAACTGCTCGGGCGGCAGGTTGACGTAGCGGTCGACGTGCTCGAACCATTCGGTCGAGTTGCGCGCCGCGTTCTGGATCTTCAGCACCTCGACGCTGCGCACGTCCTCGTAGTGGCGCAGGGCGGCGGCGAGGTCGCCCGGGTGCTTGCCGATGGAGCGCGCCAGCTCGATCGAATCCTCGAGAGCGAGCTTGGTCCCCGAACCGATCGAGAAGTGCGCCGTGTGCGCGGCGTCGCCCATCAGCACGACTGGAGCGCGGCCGTTGTCGTGGACCCAGGTCTTGCAGACGACGCGCGGGAAGCGGATCCACTGTGTCGAGCCGCGCAGGTGGCTGGCGTTCGACATCAGGGCGTGGCCGTCGAGGTACTTCGCGAAAAGCTTCTCGCAGAAGGCGATCGCGTCTTCCTTTTCCATCGTCTCGAGGCCGGCGGCGCGCCAGACGCGCTCCGGCGTCTCGACGATAAAGGTCGAGGTCTCGTCGTCGAAGCGATAGGCGTGGGCCTGGAACCAGCCCCAGGGCGTCTCCTCGAAGGCGAAGGTGAAGGCCTCGAACAACTTGTGCGTTCCGAGCCAGACGAAGCGGCAGTCGCGCACGTCGATGTCCGGCCGGTAGGTTTCGGCGTGCTTCGCGCGGATGCGGCTGTTCAGGCCGTCGCTGGCGATGATCAGGTCGGCGTCGGTGTACTGCGAGTCGTCCTGCACGTCGGTCTCGAAGACGAGCTTGACGCCGACGTCTTCGCAGCGGCGCTGCAGGATGTTGAGCAGGCGCTTGCGCCCGATGCCGCAGAAGCCGTGCCCGCCCGAGCGGATCTTGTGACCGCGGATATTGACCTCGATGTCGTCCCAGTGGTTGAAGGCGCCGAGGATCTCGGCCGCCGTCGGCGCGTCGGCCGCCTGCAGGTTGCCGAGCGTCTGGTCGGAGAAGACGACGCCCCAGCCGAAGGTGTCGTACGGGCGGTTGCGCTCGACCACGGTGATGTCGTGCGCCGGGTCCTGCTGCTTCATCAGGAGCGCGAAATACAGGCCTGCCGGACCACCGCCGATG
>DATMGW010000273.1:0-2684 GCA_035555295.1 Caldimonas sp. | reverse complement strand
CTCGCTAGGTCTTTGCTATGCAGGACTTTCACCCGCTACTCCTTGCCGGTTTGCGCCGGCGCACCCACGGTTTCGTTCACTCTCGCCGCGCAAGCGCTATTCCGACTACGCCTGCACTCTAGCCAAGCCATCTTGGTTGGCCTGCGGCATTCTCATGAGCGCGACGCTGTCGTCGAGCAGCTCACCGCGCCGCTCGTTCCAGGTCAACGCCCAGGCACCGATGGCGGCGGAGGGCATCGGGCGGCCGACGAAGTAGCCCTGTGCGATTTCGCAGCCGGCGAGGCGGAAGAAGTGCCAGTCGTCGGCGTCCTCGACGCCTTCGGCCACGGTCGGGATGCGGAGCCGGCGTGCGATGTCGAGCGTCGGCAGGACGATCGCGCGCAGCGCCGGGTCCCGCCATGCGCCATGCACGAAGCTGCGATCGATCTTGAGCTCGCTGAAGGGCGCCTCGTGCAACTGCGTGAAGGTCGAGTGGCCGGTGCCGAAGTCGTCGATCGAGACGCCCACGCGCTTGAGCCTGAGGCGCGTCAGGATGTCGAGGGCGACGAGCGAGTCCTTCATCATGCGGCTTTCCGTCACCTCCAGCATGAGGGTCGACGGGGCGACTCCGGCGGCCTCCGCCTCGCGCTCCAGCTGATCCGGAAAGTCGCAGTCGGTTAGCGTCTGCATCGAGACGTTGACCGACATCTGCAGCGTCAGCCCCGCGTCCTGCCAGGCGCGAGCCTGGCGCAGCGCGCCCCTCGGGCCGGCGATGACGACCTGCGTCAGGCGATTTATCAGCCCGCTCTCCTCGGCGATGCCGATGAACCGGTCGGGATAGACCAGGCCATCGCGCGGATGCTGCCAGCGAACAAGAGCCTCGACGCCGACCAGCTGGCCGGTCATGAACTCGACCTGCGGCTGGTAGAAGTTGACGAGCTCGCCTTCGACGATGGCGCGCTCGATCTCGGCGGGTCCGTAGCTCGACGCCGCGGCGGTCTTGACGGCAGGTCGCGCGATGGAGGCGGGAGCATCGACGAGGGCGGCGAGGACCGCCTGCAGCTGCTCGCGCGTGACCGGCTTGGGCAGCGCGCCGAGGACGCGCAGTTTGTGCGAGCTGGCGAGTCGCTCTGCGGTGTGGAGGATGCGCGGATCCTCGTTACTGATCAGCACGACCTTTCCCGCGTAGCCCGTGCTGCCGAGGTGACGCACGAACTCGATGCCGTCCATGTCCGGCATTTGCAGGTCGCAGCAGACGAGGTCGAAGCGAGTCGGGTCGGCGCCGATCATGTCGAGCGCCCGGCGCGCGTTCGAACACGTCTGGACGTCGGCAACGCCGAGGCTGCGCCATTGACGCGCGAGCAGCTCGAGCTGGAACGGCTCGTCGTCGATCGCCAGCACGCGGGGTGGGTTGGGTTGGGAGTTCATCGGTGTCTTTCAGACTAAAGAGGGGTCACTGATCAGGCCGGCGTGGTTTCGAGATAGGCGACGACGGCCGTCTCTGCGGCGGCGAAGGCGGCGTCGAACCTGGTCTGGCTGCCGGGGTCGAGATGCCGGTGCGCGTCGCCGTCAGTGCTTTTGAGACGCGCGCAGATGTCGGCGAGCGCCGTCGCGCCGACCGAGCGCGAGGACGAATCCAGCTTGTGCGCTATGGCGCCGATGACCGCAAGGTCGCCTGTGCGCAGGGCGTTGCTCAAGGCGAAGGCGTTCGCGCGTGCCGACGGCAGGAAGACGGACAACAGCGCACGCACAGCCGACTCATCGTCGCCGATCAGGCCGCGCAAGGTGTTGAGGTTCAGGACCCGGGAGGCGCCCGAGGTCGGCAGCGCCTCCTCCGCCATCCCGTCGCCGGCCGTCGCCGGGAGCCGTTGGCACAAGGCGTCCTGAAGCACGTTCAACGACACCGGCTTGACGAGGTAGTCGTCGAAGCCGACGGCTCGGGCACGCGCCGCTTCGCCCTTGAGGGCGTTCGCCGACAGCGCCAGGATCGGCAGTGTCCTGCCTCCCCGGCTCGCCTCTTCGCTTCGAATGGTGCGGGCAAGCGCATAGCCGTCCATCTCAGGCATGTGCAGATCGGTCAGGAGCAGCGCGTGCTGTCCAGTGCGCCAGAGGCCCAAGGCGACCAGACCGTTCTCGGCGAACTCGGCGGCGTGGCCGAGCAGCTCGAGCTGGCGCCGCAACACGTCTCGGTTGGTCGCATCGTCCTCGGCGACCAGGATGAGCTGGCCCGGCGCGCCGGGCCTGGGCAGGGCGACCGGCGCCGGTCGCGGTGGCGTGGCTTCGACCGCGACTTCGACCGCGGCATCGACTGGCAAGCGCTGCACGAGACCGGCGATCGCGCGCAGGAATGGCTCGCGGCGCAGCAGGTCGATCACCATGATCGACGGCGACAGCGAGCGCAAGGACTCGCCGCGGCCGCGCCGGACGACGAGCTGACGGAGCTCCTCGCCAGCGAGCTTGCCCATGGCGACGGCGGCGTCGATTTCTGTGTGAACGACCACCGCCGGCAACGGCCGATGGCAGAGCCCGGCACGGGCTTCGTCCAGAGTGGCGACCTCGGACACGCCGGCGCCGGCCTGGGTCAGCCACTGGCTCAGATCGGCCGTCGCCATTCCCGGCCCGGGGACGATGAAGCAGTAGACCCCCTGGAGCAAGCGCGGCGCGGGCGCCGGCTGAACCTGCGCGGGCCGCAGCGGCAACTCGAA
>DATMGW010000272.1:0-2020 GCA_035555295.1 Caldimonas sp. | reverse complement strand
TGACCCACCCCGAATGGCCGGTCGCGCCTTGGGAAGCGATGACAAAGCTGGCGCTGATGTTGTTGCAGCACACCGCGACGACCCCCGCGACGAAACGCCGGGGCCTCGTCGTTCGGGGTCTTGCCTTGCAGCCCTGAGCCTGCGGTCGAAACGACTCGTCGAGCTTCCAGCGCTTCGGACTTCGTCGTCCACCCTCGGTGCGCGATTCGCGCGCGGCGATCTTCCGGCTGACCAGCCGCTCGACCTCATCAAGCCGATTCATCGCGTGCACGATCGGCTCGTTGCCGTTGTGCTTAGGAGCGAGAGCTCGAATACGGAATCTCGCCGCCACGGAAGTTACCTATAAGAATTGGTCAACAGAAGTCGGCCCGACCGGCTTTACCTGTTCTGCTGTACGAGGTCGACCACTCGCTGCAAGGCGGCGACCACGGCGGCCTCGCGAATCTTCGTGCGATCGCCGTGCGCTTGCAGCAGCGTCGTCCGCGTCGCCTGACCGACCGCGGCGACGCCGATCCAGACCGTGCCGACCGGCTTGCCCGGCGTCGCACCGCCCGGGCCCGCGATGCCCGTGACGGCAACGGCGAAGCGCGCGCTCGAATGCGCCAGCGCGCCTTCGGCCATCGCGCCCGCGACCTCGGCGCTGACCGCGCCGTGCCGGGCGATCAGCTCGGCGGGAACGCCGAGCATCGCGGTCTTCGCGGCGTTCGAGTAGCTGACGAAGCCGCGCTCGAACCACTCGCTCGATCCGGCCAGGGCGGTGCACGCCGCCGCGACGAGCCCGCCGGTGCACGACTCGGCGATCGCCAGCATCGCGCCGCGCGCGCGCAGCGCCGCGGCGAGTCGCTCGACCAGCGCTGCGGTCGCGTCTAGATGAATTTCCACAGCGCGATCACGAGCAAGGTGCAGAGCGCGGCGACGAAATCGTCGAGCAGGATGCCGAAGCCCTGCGCCCACCCTATCGGCGCGCTGCGGCGACGTTTGAAAAGCTGGTCGGCCCAGGCGACCGGTCCCGGCTTTGCCGCGTCGAAGACGCGAAACAGGGCGAAGGCGATCGCCTGCGCACCGAAGCCCGCCGGGGTGACGAGCCACAGCACGAGCCAGAAGGCGACGACCTCGTCCCAGACGATGGCCGACGGGTCGGCCTGGGCGAGGTGGCGCGCCGTGACCGTGCAGGCCCACCAGCCGATCGCCGTCGCGACGCCGAGGACGGCGACGCACGTCGTGTCGCTCAGCGCCGGTCGCAGGATGGCGAAGACGAGCCAGGCCCAGAGCGTTCCCGCGGTGCCCGGCGCCACCGGCGACAGGCCGCTGCCGAAGCCGAGCGCGACAACGTGCGCCGGGTGGGCGAACAGGAAGCGCCAGTCGGGCTTGCGTCCGGCACCCTGGATCGGCGGATTGAGCGCGGGCTCGCTGCTCATCGCGAGCCGGGCTCCGCGGCGGCGGAGCGGAAGTGGTCGAACGAGCGCGCCGGGCCCGGCACGTCGCGACCGGCAGCGTCGACGAAGCGCACGCCGCGACCGGCCTCGACCCGGCCGATCCGCGTCACGAGCGTCGCCGCCGTCGCCGCGGCAGCGGCGACGGCGGCGCGCCGCTCGACCGGCGCACTGAACACGAGTTCGTAATCGTCGCCGCCGGCGAGCAGGCACTCGCGCTGCAGGGAGATCGGCTGTGCCGCCAGGTCGGCGCTGCGCGGCAAGGCATCGACATCGACGATCGCCGCGACGCCGGAGCGGCGCACGACGTGGCCGAGATCGCCGGCCAGGCCGTCGGAGACGTCGATCGCGCTCGTCGCGACGCCGCGCAGCGCCAGGCCGAGAGCGACGCGCGGCTCCGGCTGTTCCATGGCGCGGCGCACCCGCCCGAAGGCGTCGCCGGCAAGCGCCGCCGACCCGCGCAGCGCCTCGAGCGCCAGGCGGGCATCGCCGAGCAAGCCGCTGACGTAGAGATCGTCGCCCTGCCGCGCCCCGGAGCGCAGCAGCGCCGCGCCGGGTGGTACCTCGCCGAACACGGTGATGGCGAT
>DATMGW010000271.1:0-5922 GCA_035555295.1 Caldimonas sp. | reverse complement strand
GATCTCGACGAGCCGCTCGCCGGCGTCCTTCCTTCGGTTGAGGACGACGTCTTCGACGCGCTCGCGCAATTCGGGGTCGAGGTCGTCGTAGACGCCGATCATTCCGGCGTTGACGATTCCCATGTCCATCCCCGCCCGGATCGCGTGATAGAGGAACACCGTGTGGATCGCTTCGCGGACCGCGTCGTTGCCGCGAAACGAGAAGCTCACGTTCGAAACGCCGCCCGACACCTTCGCGCCGGGCAGGTTCGCCTTGATCCAGCGCGTCGCCTCGATGAAGTCGACGGCGTAGTTGTCGTGCTCCTCGATGCCGGTGGCGATGGCGAAGATGTTCGGATCGAAGATGATGTCTTCGCCCGGAAACCCGACCTCGTCGACGAGGATGCGGTAGGCGCGTTCGCAGATTTCGGTCTTGCGCGCGAAGCTGTCGGCTTGCCCTTTCTCGTCGAAAGCCATGACGACGGCCGCGGCGCCGTAGCGGCGCACCAGCTTGGCGTGCTGCCGGAACGCCGATTCGCCCTCCTTCATCGAGATCGAGTTGACGATGCCCTTGCCCTGGATGCACTGCAGGCCGGCCTCGATCACCTCCCACTTCGAGCTGTCGATCATGATCGGCACGCGCGCGATCTCGGGCTCGCCGGCGATGAGATTGAGAAAGCGGACCATCGCCGCCTTCGAATCGAGCATCGCCTCGTCCATGTTGATGTCGATGATCTGGGCGCCGCTTTCGACCTGCTGCCGGGCGATGGCGAGGGCCTCTTCGAAGCGGCCGGCGAGGATGAGGCGGGCGAAGGCCTTCGACCCGGTGACGTTGGTGCGCTCGCCGATATTGACGAAGACGGAGCCGGCGCCGATCGACGTCGGTTCGAGACCGGACAGTCGCAGCGGCGCCGGCTCCGACTTCGTCGACAGGATGGGGCCCCTCTCGCTTCGCGCCGTTCCACCGAGGGGCGTCGGCTTCGCCACCGCCCCGGCGGGTGGCATGTCGCCCCTCCCGCTTCGCGCGGTTCCCCCGAGGGGAACCTCCTCGTCGTCGACGTCGGTGGTCATGCAGCGGCTGCGAGGTCGCGGAAACGCGGCAAGCGCGGCTGGTAGCGGCCGACCCGCTCGGCGATCCTGGCGATGTGCTCGGGCGTCGTGCCGCAGCAGCCGCCGGCGAGATTGAGAAAGCCCGCCCTGGCGAATTCCTCGAGCAGCCCGGCCGTCACCTCGGGCGTCTCGTCGAAGCCCGTCTCGCTCATCGGATTGGGTAGGCCCGCGTTCGGATAGCAGCTGACGAAGGTGTCGCCGGCGATCCGCGCGAGCTCTTCGAGATACGGCCGCATCAGCGCCGCGCCGAGCGCGCAGTTCAGGCCGACGGCGATCGGCCGCGCATGGCGCACGCTGTGCCAGAACGCGCCGACCGTCTGCCCGGAAAGGATCCTCCCCGACGCATCGGTCACCGTCCCGGAGACGATCACGGGCAGGCGCTCGCCTGTCGCTTCCATCAGCTCGTCGAGGGCGAAGATCGCCGCCTTGGCGTTGAGCGTGTCGAAGATCGTCTCGACCAGGAAGAGGTCGCAGCCGCCTTCGAGCAGGCCCTCGGCTTGCTCGCGATAGGCGTCGCGCAGCTCGGCGAAGGTGACGTTGCGCGCCGCCGGATCGTTGACGTCGGGGCTGATGCTCGCCGTCTTCGGCGTCGGCCCGAGCGCTCCGGCGACGAAGCGTGGCTTGTCGGCGCTCGAGTAGCGATCGCAGGCGGCGCGCGCCAGACGCGCCCCGGCGACGTTGATCGCGCGGGCATAGGCGCCCAGGCCGTAGTCGGCCTGCGCCACCGCGGTCGCACCGAAGGTGTTCGTCTCGACGATGTCGGCGCCGGCCTCGAGGTACTGGGCGTGGATCGCGGCGATCACGTCGGGCCGCGTCAGCTGCAGCAGGTCGTTGTTGCCCTTCAGGCTTTTCGCGTGGTCCTTGAAGCGCTCGCCGCGATAGTCGGCCTCGGACAGGTGGTGCCGCTGGATCATCGTCCCCATCGCGCCGTCGAGGATGACGATGCGTTGCTCGAGGATCCGCGGCAGCGCCGCGGCGCGCGTGTAGGCCGGCGTTTTCATGCCTCGATTGTAGGCAACGGGCCCTTTCGTCCGCCGGCCAGGGCCTTCGTCGCGGCCCGCTCTCAGTGCAGCGCGCCGGCCTCGGTCGGGCGATAGAGCGAATCGCGGAACTCGAGGCCGCGCGTGCCTTCGTCGTCCATCGCCCAGGCCGACAGCGCAACCGCCGACATCGGCCGCGCGAACAGGAAGCCCTGCAACTCGTGACAGCCGAAGGAGCGCAGGATCTGGTGCTGCGCCTCGGTCTCGACGCCTTCGGCGACGACCTTCAGGCCGAGCGCCTGGGCCAGCTTGACGACGGCGTCGACGACGGCGCGCGCATCGGCGCTGCTTTCGAGATCCATGACGAAGCTGCGGTCGATCTTCAGCTCGCCGGCGTTGAGCTTTCTGAGGTACGCCAGGCTCGAGTAGCCGGTGCCGAAATCGTCGATCGAGATGTTGACGCCCATCGCACCGAGCTTTTCGACCATTCGGATCGCGTTCGAGGCGTCTTCCATCGCCACCGATTCGGTGATCTCGCAGGTGAGCAGTTGCGGATGGATGTGGTGCCGGCGCAGCGCCGCGTCGATGCGGTCGGCGAGGTCGGCGTGGCGCAGCTGGTGCGCCGACAGGTTGATCGCAACGCGCATGCGCAGGCCCTCGTCGCGCCAGGCGCCGGCCTGCCGGCAGGCTTCATCGATCAGCCAGTTGCCGATCGCGCCGATCAGGCCGAAGCGCTCGGCGATCGGGATGAAGGTCGTCGGCCCGACCAGGCCGCGCTGCGGGTGATGCCAGCGCATCAGCGCCTCGGCGCCGGTGATCTCGCCGGTCGGCGCGTGCACCTTGGGCTGGTAGACGAGGTGCAGTTGGCCCTCGGCCAGCGCCCGGCGCAGGTCGCGCAGCAGGTCGAACTGCTCGCGCGCCCCGCTCACCATCCGAGCCTCGAAGAAGCAGTGCGAGGCGCCGCCGCCGGCCTTGGCGGCGCGCATCGCCGCTTCGGCGTGGGCGATCAGCTCCGACATGCCGCCGTGCTCGGGGTACATGGCGATGCCGACGGAGCTCGACACCGCCGCCTCGCGCCCGTTCATCTTGCACGGCTCGCCGATCGAAGCTTGCAGGCGCTCGGCGAAGATCGAAGCGTCCTCGGCGCTCGGGTTGGCGCGGACCAGCATCAGGAACTCGTCGCCGCCGAGATGGGCGACGCGATCCTCGGGCCGCGCGAAGCGCTTGAGGCGCGCCGCGACCTCACGCAGCATCAGGTCGCCCATGTGGTGGCCCAGGGATTCGTTGACGGGCTTGAAGCCGTCGAGGTCGATGAAGAGCATCGCCATCCGCTCGCCGCTCACCTCGGCGTGCTGCACCGCCTGGGCCAATGTGCTGTCGAACATCAGGCGGTTCGGCAGCCGCGTCAGCCCGTCGCGGAACGACCGCCGCTGCAGCTCGCTTTCGGCGCGGCGCAGCGAAAGGCGCAGCCGCGCCTCGAGAATGGACAGGATCAAGCCGACCAGGAGCAGCGAGATCGACCCGACCGACGCCAGCAGCGTCAGCGTCGACGACGAGAGCTGCTCGACGTTGGCCGAAGCGACCTGCTCGTTCAGGCCAGCGGCGCCGATGACGAGTTGCTGGCTGGCGACCAGCGTCGCGCCGAGAACGAAGGCCGCCGTCGCCTGCCAGGGCACGGTGGCGGGCCGGGTCCGGTCGCCGCCGCGAAAGAACGCGCCGAGCGCCGCCATGCAGCCGCCGCAGGCGCCGGCGACGGCGGCGACGAGTGGCAACAGGTGCCACGAGATGCCCGGCCGGAACTCGAGCGGCGAGAGCGCGAACATGTGCGCGCCGACGACGCCGACGCCCAGGGCGAACGCGCCGAAGCCGACGCGCACCGGCGTCGCGACCCGGCCGCTGACCGCGCCGAGGCCGATCAGTGCGACCGCCGCCGCCAGGACCAGCGAGCCGAGCGTGCCGAAGCCGTCGTAGCCGAGGAAGAAGGGCAGCGGCTCGGCGGCGACGCCGATGATCTGGCACGACCAGATGCCGAGCGAAAGCGCCCCCGCGGCGCCGAGGAGCCAGAGCGCGCCGGAGCGGGTGCGCAGGACGCGAACCCGCCGCGCCAGGTCGAGCGCCACGTACGAAGCGAGGGTGCTGACGAACAGGCTGAGCAGCAGCATGAGCGCCGCCGGCATGGCCGATTGCGTTCCGGAATTGATCACCAGCTCGGCTGCCATGCACCTTTCACGCGCAAAAAGTCACACGCGACGGCGAACGGACGGATCCCGCGTCGCAGCAGCTTATCGACAGGCGACGGCGGAACTTGAGACGCGCTCAGGCCCGCGCGGACGCACGGTCGGGCCGCCGCGACGAGCGCCTGCAGCGTGGCGCCGCAAGCTCCTCAGTGCAGGACGAGCGGCTGCTGCATCAGCGCGGTGAAGCCGCCAATGTATTCGTCGATGTCTTCCTCGCTCGGCTGACTGGCCATCAGGGCGAGCGCTCCGGCCTTGAAGGTCTCGGCGATCGCACCCTCGATGAAGATGTCCTTCTTCGCGAACTTGTCGACGATCTCGAAGCCGCCGCGCGGCGTCGGCGGCGAAGAGCTTCCTTCGCTCGCCGCTTGCGGAAGGTCGAAGGCGACGACGGCGTAGCTGTCCGAGTTGTAAAGCACGTGCATGACGAAAATCTCCTGCTGACCCGCAATTGCGGCCCTTCGCGCCGATTGCAAGAAGGAGCGCATCAGCCATGGAACCGGTCCGCCGACAAGGCCACCCTGCGCCCTGTCGGCGGAAAGCGCCTCAGCGGGCCGGCTCGATCGCTTCGAGCAGCAGGTCGTACTCGGACTCGCCACTGCTGTTGCGCCGCGTGGCGTGCGCGGGCACGAAGTCGTGCTCCGGGTCGAGCCAGATCTCGTCGCTCGAGTCGTAGGCCGAGCGCGCGTCGCTGACGAACTTGACCGCGCTGACCCTTCCCGCGGCCGTCTCGACGCTTTCGCGGCCGACGCAGCGCAGGGTGCGCACGCTCGCCTGGCCGCGCGCGTCGACGACGACCATCGAGACGCGGCCTCCTACGCTGGCGCGATCGGGCTCGGCGGCGACGATGCCAGCGAGCTGGATCATCCAGCTCAGTTGGTCCTGCGTTCCCGGCAGCAGCGGCCATACGGTCGACGGCCCGGAAAAAGTGATCGTTCCGCTGTCGCGCCTGAAGTTCGCGGCTTGAGCGGCGCGACGCGCGCGCTGGTCGACGAAGCGCAGCGGCGCCAGGCCATTCGCGTCGATGCGGCCCTCGCTGGTCTGCGCGAGCAGCGTCAGGCCGGCGATGCGCGCCTCCAGGCGCAGCTCGTAGGTGTCGCCGCTGCGCTGCCAGCGGATTTCTCCGGTGCCGCGAAAGAAGCCCCGGCGCACTTCGTAGCGCAGCGTCACGGGCGGCGGCAGTTTCGTCGCGTAGGTCGGCGGCGGCTCCTCGCCGGCGGCGAGGAAAGAACTCAACGCGGCAGGCGACGGCGCGGACGCCGACTGCGACGCGGCGGCCGGCTCGGCGGCCACCTGCAGCGGTGCCGGGGCGGCGGGCGATTGGCCGCCGGTGCTCGCCGATGCGGCGTCGCCGGCGGCTCCGGCTGCGGAAGCGGCAGCGGCCATCGGCTCGACCGGTTCGAAGACCGGCTCGCTCGCTGCGGGCTCGGGCGACTCGGCCGGGCGCATTGCGACCGGCTCGGCAGCCGGAGCGCTCACTTCGCGCGGCCGTCGCGGCTGCGCGGGGCGCGGCCGCGGCGCGGCTGCGATGGGCGGCGCGGGCGGCTCGTTCGCCTGGGCCGCGTCGGCCTTCGCATCGACGCTGCGAACGCGCATCGACGCAGGCGGCACCGGCTCCC
>DATMGW010000270.1:0-7133 GCA_035555295.1 Caldimonas sp. | reverse complement strand
ACCGAGCCCTTCCTGCCGACATCTTCGGCGATCGCCCGCGTGTAGATGCCGCTGCCGAACAGCACGGCGTCGGCCTCGTTGGCATATTCGAGCGGCTGCTGCGCCTGGATCGTGACGCCGTTCATCGACGTCACCTGCGTCGAGGGGCTCGCGATCTCGGCCTTCCATCCCAGGACGGAGAGCCGGTTCAGCAAACCGAGCGCAACGAAGGAATCGATCTCGTTGAAGCCGTCGAAGGTGACGATGGCGACGCGCATGGCGCCGCCATCCTAAGGCACGGCGTCACCCCGGGACTTTCGTTGCCCTACTCGAGCGCCCTCAGGGCCGCCTCTCGTGGCGCAGGCTGTTGCCGAGCGCCGTCTTGCGAACGATGACGGCAAACGACTGTACCGGCGCGGCGCGATCGGTCTCGAGGCGCCAGAGCATCCCCGGAGTGCGGATCGGCGTCGGGCTCTCGATCGGAATCGTCTTCAGGCCGCTCATCCCCGCGGGAACCGCGTGGACCGAGACGATCGCGCCGATCCGGGTTCGCAGCACGAGGCCCAGCATCGGCGCGATCGCCGACATCTCGGCGGCGACCAGCGGCTCGGCGCCGCTGGCCTTGAAGCACTCGTCGAGCAGCTGCCGCGTCGCGAAGTACTCGGGCAGGAGGACCAGGCGTTGCTGGTGCAGCTCGACCATGCGGATGCGCTTGCGGCCGGCGAGCGGATGCGCGTCGGCGACGACGAGCACCATCTCCTCGTTGTAGAGCGGCTCGAACCAGAGCTCGGTCGGCCCGCTCGGCCGATAGGCGATGCCGAGGTCGAGCTCGCCCCGGCGCAACCGGGCGCCGATCTCGTCGGCCGACAGCTCCTCGACGCGCACCTGCACGAGCGGATGGCGCGTCATGAAGAGCGCCACGCATTCGGGGATCAGGCCGATGTTGAAGGTATGGGTCGCGCCGATACGGACCCGACCCGACAGACCTCCCGAACCGGGCTTGAGCATGGCGATGCCGAGGTCTACCTCCCTGAGCGCACGCGACGCGTAGGCGAGGAAGAGCTCGCCCGCTTCGGTCGTCACCACCTTCTTGCCGATCCGTTCGAAAAGCGCCTGGCCGACCTCTTCTTCGAGCCGGCGGATCTGGTGCGACAAGGTCGACTGGCTGACGTGGACGCGCTCGGCCGCGCGCGTGAAGCTGAGGTGTTCGGCCAGGGCGACGAAGTAGCGAAGATGCCTCAGCTCCATACAAACCCGGTTGTCGAATCGATGCGATCGATCATATCGATGCGAATTCGCCACTTCCTTTGCCGCCGCGGCGTCCTCTAAGCTTCGCCCGCAGCGCCCCATCCCCAGGAGACAAAGCCATGTCCGACTACAACCAGGAGCGGCTGACGCAGGACGTCGTCGACGCGTTCGCGAAGACGCCCGATCCGCGCCTGCGCCAGTTGATGACGGCGCTCGTCAAGCACATCCACGCCTTTGCCCGCGAGGTCGACCTGCGCCCTGAGGAGTGGATGGCGGGTCTGGAGTTTCTCAACGCGACCGGGCAGATCTCGACCGAGAAGCGCCCCGAGTTCATCCTGCTCTCGGACACGCTCGGCCTGTCGATGATGGTCGTCGCCCTGGCGCAGGCGCGCGCCGGTGGCAACGCCAGGGGCGCGACCGAGCCGACCGAAGCGACCGTGCAGGGGCCGTTCTACTGGTCCGGCGCGCCCGACCTGCCGCTCGGCAGCGACATCGGCGAAGGCGTCCCCGGCGAGCCCTCGTTCTACATGGGCCGCGTTACCGACACCGACGGCAAGCCGCTCGCCGGCGCCCTGCTCGACGTCTGGTCGGGCGACGGCAACGGCAAGTACGATGTACAGCTATCGGCCGAGCCGACGATGAAGGCGCGCGGGCGCTTTCGCACCGACGCGGAAGGCCGCTACTGGTTCTGGTCGATCCGCCCGACCTACTACCCGGTCCCCGACGACGGCCCGGTCGGCGAGATGCTGCGCGCCACCGATCGCAGCATCTACCGGCCCGGCCACATCCACATGCAGGTCTCGGCGCCGGGACACGTCAGCCTGACGACGCACGTCTTCGTCGCCGGCAGCCCCTACATCGACGAAGACGCGGTCTTCGGCAAGCGCGACAGCCTGGTCGTCGACTTCGAGGCGCACCCCCCGGGTCAGGCCGTCGACGGGCGCGTCATGAAGGTGCCGTACCACTCGGCGAGCTTCGACTTCCGCCTCGCGCCGGCGTCATGAAGATCGGCAAGGCAACCGTCCCCCGCACCTCGATCTGCACGTCGGACGAGCGCACGATCGTCGTTCGCGGCCGCGACCTGGCGAAGGAGCTGATCGGCAAGGTCTCCTTCGTCGAGCACTTCTTTCTCCTCCTCACCGGCGCGCTGCCGACCGCAGGCCAGTCCAAGGTGCTGAACGCCGCGCTCGTCGCGATCGCCGAGCACGGCCTCGTGCCGAGCGTGCAGGCGGCGCGCATGACTTTCGCCGCGGCACCCGACGCGATGCAGGGCGCGGTCGCGGCGGGAATCCTCGGTTGCGGCTCGGTCGTTCTCGGCTCGTCGGAGGCGGCCGGGCGCCTCTACGCGGAGATCGACGAGAAAGTGCAGGCCGGAGCCGCGCTCGACGCGGCGGCGCGCGAAGTCGTGCAGCGCCGGCGCGCGGCCGGCCAGTCGATCCCGGGCTACGGCCATCCCTTGCACAAGGAGCGCGACGAGCGCGTCGGCGCGCTGTTCGACGTCGCCCGTGCCGCGGGCACCGATCTGCGCTTCGTCGCCATTGCCGAAGCCGCCGAAGGGCTGTTGCCCGAGCTCCTGAAGAAGGACCTGAAGCTCAATGTCTCGGGTGCCATCCCGGCGGTTTTGCTCGGTGCCGGCTTCCCGGTGCAGGCGCTCAAGGGCGTGCCGATCCTGGCCCGCACCGCCGGGCTGATCGCGCATCTGGTCGAGGAGATGGAGCAGCCGATCGGCTTCGCGCTCTCGTACCAGGCGACCCGTGAGATGCAGTACGACGGCGCCGTGCCCGAAGGCTTCGGCGGCGCGGCATGAGCGCGGTCGCATGATTCGCGTCCTGCGCGGCCTGAAGGTGATCGAGCAGGGCACCTTCATCACCGGTCCGGCCGCCGGCATGTTGCTCGGCGACCTCGGCGCCGACGTCATCAAGGTCGAGCAGCCGCTCACCGGCGACCCTTTCCGTGCCTTCAAGGGCGGCCTGTACAGCCCGCACTTCCAGACCTACAACCGCAACAAGCGCAGCATCGAGCTCGACACGACGAACGGCGCAGACCGCGCGCTGTTCGACGTGCTCGTCGCCGACGCCGACGTCTACGTGCAGAACTTTCGCCCTGGCGTCGCCGAGAAGCTCGGCGTCGGCGCGGCGCGGCTGCGCGCGCTCAACCCGAAGCTCGTCTACTGCTCGATCAGCGGTTTCGGCGCGACCGGTCCTGCGGCGGCGCGGCCCGCCTACGACACCGTCGCGCAGGCGGCGAGCGGCTTTCTGGGCTTGCTCGTCAATCCCGAGAACCCGCGCGTCGTCGGCCCGGCGATCGCCGATGCGCTGACCGGCTACTACGCTGCCTACGGCGTGCTGGGGGCGCTGTTCGAGCGCTCGCGGACGGGGGTCGGCCGCACCGTCGAGGTCTCGATGCTCGAGGCGATGGCGCATTTCAACCTCGATGCCTTCACCCATTTCTTCCAGGCCGGCGAAGTGATGGGACCGTACAGCCGGCCGAGCGTGTCGCAGTCGTACGTGCTCGAATGCGCCGATGGCAAATGGATCGCCTTGCACATGTCGTCGCCGGAAAAATTCTGGCGCGGCCTGGCCACGGCGATCGAGGAGCCCGACCTGTTCGCGGACGCCCGCTTCGCGACGCGCGAGGCGCGCATCGCCAACCAGACGGCGATGATCGAGCTGCTCGGCGCGCGCTTCCGGCGCCGCTCGCGCGCGGCCTGGTGCGCGCTGCTCGAGCGCGAGGACGTTCCGCATGCGCCGATGTACGACCCGAGCGAAGCGCTCGACGACGCGCAGGCGCAGCACCTGCAGCTGACGGTATCGGCCGAGCACCCGGCGATGGGGCTCTTCCGCACCGTGCGCTCGCCGGTCTCGTTCGACGGCGAGCGTGCCCTCGAGGTGCGCCCGCCGCCCACCCTCGGCGAGCACAACGACGAGATCCGCAACGCCTTGAAGGTACGCGGACGTTCATGATTCGCCCGTTGCCGATAGATCACTCCAGGAGACAACGTCCATGACGACCCCGAACCTGTCCCGCCGCCAGGCGGTCGCCGCCACGCTGCTCGGCCTCTCGGGCCTCGTGCGTGCCCAGCCCACGGGCCAGCCGATCCGCGTCGGCAGCACGCTCGCGCTGACCGGGCCGCTCGCGGCGACGGCGCAGATCCACAAACTGGTCGGCGAGATCTACATCGAGCAGGTCAACAAGCGCGGCGGCTGGCTCGGCCGCCCGGTCGAGTGGGTCGTCAAGGACGATCAGTCGAAGCCCGACCTCGCGCGCACGCTCTACGAGCAGCTCGTCACCGCCGACAAGGTCGACCTGCTGATGGGCCCGTATGCCACCGGTGCGATCCTTTCGGCGATGGGCGTCGCGCAGCGCTACGACAAGGTGCTCGTGCACCACACATTCGGCATTCCGTCGCTGGCCAAGTACGAGCTCCAGTTCCCGGCCTGGCAGCTCGGCTCCGACCCCGGCACGACCGTCCCGAACACCGTCTTCGACGCTCTCGCGGCCGGCCCGAAGCCGCCGAAGACGGTCGCCGTAGTGACGAGCAAGTTCCCCTCGATCTTCTTCCTGTCGCAGGGCGCGCGCGAAGTGATGAAGAAGCGCGGCCTGACCGAAGTGCTCTACCTGGAATGGGACTTCGGCAACCGCGACTTCGGGCCGATCGCCAATCGCGTCAAGGACGCCAAGCCCGATTTCGTCTGGGTCGGCGCGATCGGCCTCGACGGCAACCTGCTGCTCGATGCGATGAAGAAGATCGACTACGAGCCGCCGCAGCACTTCTACATCTACCCGGCGCCCGGCCCGCTGGTCGTGCTGCCGGAAGCGAAGAATGCCCTCTCGGTGACGATCTTCGAGGAGCAGCCGCCGTTCACGACGAACTTCGGCGCGGCCGAGTTCATCAAGCTCTATCACGAGCGCGCGACCAAGGCAGGTTTCGCCGATCCCTCGGTCGAGACCCAGGCGGCCGCGTCGTACACCGCGTGGCAGATCCTCGAAGCCGGCGTCACCGCGACCAAGAGCTTGGACGACAAGGCGATCGGCGCCTGGCTGAAGACGCATCGCGTCGACACCCTGCAGGGCAAGCTCCGCTTCGACGGCCCGAACAACTACGGCGACGACCTGATGCGCGTGAAGCAGGTGCAGAACGGCCACTGGGTCGTGGTCTGGCCGAAGGAGATGACGTCGGGCGGCGCCAGATTGCTGAGCAACTGAGGGCGACGACCGCATGCCCGGTTTCACGCTGCCCAGCGCTTCGCTGCTGGCGCAGAGCATCCTGTCGGGCATCTTCGTCGGCGCGCTCTATGGCCTGATGGGCCTGGGCCTCAGCCTCAGCTGGGGCCTGCTGCGTCTCATCAACCTGGCGCACTTCGCGTTTGCCTTCCTCGCCGCCTATCTCTGCTACCAGCTCGCGTCGTTGGACGTCGACCCGCTGCTGACGCTCTTTGCCATCGTCCCGCTGTTCTTCGCGATCGGCGCGGGCCTGCAGTGGGTGATGGCGCGCTTTGCGGTCACGCCGTTCAATTCGCTGCTGCTCACCTTCGGTCTGATGGGGATCGTCGAGGCGCTGATCCAGTCGATCTGGACCGCCGACTTCCGCAAGCTCGAATCCCAGTACTCCAACCTCAAGTTCAAGGTCGGCGTGCTCTACTTCCCGGTGCCCGAGCTGATCACGCTGCTGCTGGCCGTCGCCTTCTCGTTCGCGATCTGGGCGGTGTTGCGTTTCACCGACCTGGGCAAGGCGATGCGCGCGGCCGCCGAGGACGCGCCGATCGCCTCGGCCTTCGGCGTGAACCGGAGGCTGAACGGCCTCATCCTCGCCGGCACCTGCGCGGCCCTGGCCAGCGTCGCGGGAGTCTGCCTGGCGCTCAGCTTCACGCTGACGCCTTCGCAGATGTACGCCTGGATCGGCGTCGTCTTCGCCGCCGTGATGCTGGGCGGACTCGGCCGCGCGCTCGGGCCGTTGGTCGCGGGCATGTTGATCGGCGTCAGCGAGGCGATCACGATGGCCGTGACCGCGCCTTCGTGGGCGCCGATCGTCTCGTTCACGCTGCTCATCGTCATCCTCGTGCTGCGGCCCGGCAGGGCCCCATGAAGCGCACGCCGCTCCTCATCCTCGGCGCCGGCGTGCTGCTGGCTTTCCTGCCGTGGCTCGGCCTGCCCGCTTTCTACGATTCGCTGCTCTACCTCATGCTGCACTGGATCGTGCTCGCAACCTCGTGGAACATCCTTTCGGGCTACACCGGCTACTTCTCGTTCGGCCACGGCGCCTTCTTCGGCGCCGGCATCTACACGACGAGCACCCTGCTCGCGCGCTACGACTGGCCGTTTCTCTGGACGCTGCCGGTCGCGGCGCTGGTGGCCGCGCTGCTCGGCGTGGCGCTAGGCGCGATCGTCTTTCGCGTCAAGGGCGTGCGCGGCGAGGTGTTCGCCTTGCTGACGCTGGCGATCACCTTCGTCATCGGCACGATCGTCGTCAACACGCCGCTCGACGGCGGCCAGGGTGTCTCGCTGAGCGCGGTGCCGGTACCGCGGATCGGGCCGACCCCTTCGTCGACCTTCTATCTCCTCGCGCTCGCCGCGGCGACCGTGACGATGCTGGTCTCGTGGGCGATCTACCAGTCGCGCTTCGGCGCCGGCCTGTTTGCGATCCACGACGACGAGGACGCCGCCGAAGTGATGGGCGTTCCGACCTACCGCTACAAGCTGATGGCCCTGGCGATCTCGTGCGCGCTCGCCGGCGTCGCCGGCGGCATCCACGCCCTGTTCCTGTCGTACGTCACCGTCGGCGAGGTCTTCACGATCGCCGTTCCGCTCACCGTCGTGCTGATGAGCGTGCTCGGCGGGACGCGGCATTGGGCCGGTCCGGCGATCGGCGCGGTGGCGATCACCGGCCTGCTCTACAGCTTCACCGC
>DATMGW010000269.1:0-7070 GCA_035555295.1 Caldimonas sp. | reverse complement strand
CTGGTATCGCTTCAGCGCCCTGGGCCAGCAGAGCACGATCGGTCGCACGCGCACTGCGCCGGCCCCCGACGCCGCCGCGACGCTGCGCTTCGTGATCACGAGCTGCCAGCGCTACGACGTCGGCCACTACGCGGCGTGGCGCCACGTCGCTGCCGAGGATCCCGACGTCGTCTTCTTCCTCGGCGACTACATCTACGAATACGCGTCGAAGCCCGACGCGGTCCGGCCGGTCGAAGGCGGCGTCGTGCGGACACTGGCGCAATACCGCGCCCGCTACGCGACGCACAAGAGCGATCCGCAGCTGCAGGCGGCGCACGCCGCGGCGCCGTGGCTGCTCGTCTGGGACGACCACGAGGTCGCCAACGACTACGCCAACATGCGCAGCGAGGACCTCGACCCCGACTTCGCGACGCGACGCGCCGCCGCCTACCGCGCCTACTGGGAGCACATGCCGTTTCCGAAATCGGTTCGCCCGGCCGGGCCCGACATGCGCATCGTCGGCCGGCTCGACTGGGGGACGCTGGCGCGCATCCACCTCGTCGACGACCGCCAGTATCGCGACGTGCAGGCGTGTCCGAAGCCGGGCCGCGGCGGATCGAACACGGTATCGCTGGCCGCGTGTCCGGAGCTGCTCGATCCGAAGCGCACCCTGCTCGGCCTCGAGCAGGAACGCTGGCTCGCCGACGGCTGGGACCTGTCACGCCCCTGGAACCTCCTGGCGCAGCAGACGCTCATGGCGCGCTTTTCCTGGAAGGACCCGGCGCAAGGCGGCGGCGCCTACTGGACCGACGGCTGGAACGGCTATCCGGCGGCGCGCGATCGCCTGCTCGGCGCAGTCGCGGAGAAGAAGGTGCCGGGGGTCGTCGTCCTCGGCGGCGACGTGCACAGCAACTACGTCGCCGACCTGAAAGCGGACTTCGACGATGCAAGATCGGCAGTCGTCGCGAGCGAGTTCTGCGGCACCTCGATCACCAGTCTCGGACTCGCCCAGTCGCGTATCGACGCGGCGCGCCCGTTCAATCCGCATATCCGCTTCGGCCGCTCCGACCAGCGCGGCTACATGAGCTTCGTCCTCGACGCCAAGCAGTTGCGGGCGCGCCTGCAATCGGTCGATCGGCCGGCCGACCCGGCGAGCGGCATCACGACAGTGGCGAGCTTCGTCGTCGACGCGGCCCGGCCCGGCGCGCAGAGCGCCTGACGGCACGAACGATCGGCCGCCGCAGCGTCGGCCGCAGCGCCGGTCAGATGAGCCCGGACTGGTCGGCCGCGCCGAGCACGGCGTTCGCGCGCCCGCCGAGCTGGTTGTCGAGGTCGGACGATGGCGCAGCCGTCGCCCTCGCGGTCCAGACGAGGCAGCCGCCCGACGTCTCGGCGATGCGGGCGCTCGCCGAGTAGCCGGTCGTCACCTGGCCACTGCCGACGGCACCGCCGCGCCGACGCCGACCGCGCTGCCGCGGCCGACGCCGAAGCCGCCGATGCTGAGCGAAGGCCCGGGCTCACGTCGGCTAGCACCGGCGACGGTGACGACGAGCACCGCCTTCGCGCCGGCCGCTCGCGCCGCGCGATCGGCATTCGGCGTGCCCGGGAAGCGACGATACGTGCCCCATCGCGCGCGCCTCCGCCCGCCGCCTTCTCGGCCGTCGCGCCCGCTGCTACGATCGGCCGCTTCAAGAGGAATCGGGAGCAGGGATGAGCGATGTGGCGCAAGGGAATCGATTCGCGCCGCCGACCGCGCACGTCGAGGACGTCGCCATATCGACGGTTGGCGAACTCGCCGGGCGCGGCACCCGGCTCGGCGCCGTGCTGATCGACGCGATCCTGGCCGGCGTCGTGTTCTGGGTGCTCTCGCGGCTCACGCCGCTCAACGTCTTCGACCCGTCGAGGCGCGGCCTGCTCGTCATGATGGTCGAGAACACGCTCGCCGGCTTCATCATCTTCCTCGTCCTTCACGGCTACCTGCTGGCCGCGCGCGGCCAGACGATCGGCAAGATGCTCCTGCATATCCGCATCGTGCGCAGCGACGGCGGCAAGGCGACGCTCGTTCGCCTTGCCGGCCTGCGCTACTTCGTCAACAGCCTGCTGGCGCTGATTCCGGTGGTCGGCTGGCTGTACGGCCTGGTCGATGCCTTGATGATCTTTCGCGAGTCGCGCAAGTGCGTGCACGACAACATCGCCGACACGATCGTCATCAAGGCCTGAGCCCGGCAGCGCAGGCAGCGCCCGTCCATGCGCAGCGCGGCATTCGAGGACGAGCTCCTCGACACGCGCTTTCGCGTCGAGACGCCTGAAGGAATCGGCCTCGCCGTGGCGCCGGCCGGCGTCGTGTCGCGCCTCTACGCGTTCGCCATCGACTTCGGCGTGCGTCTGGCGCTGTTCGGGGTCCTGAGCCTGGTGCTCGACAACCTCGGCGGCTTCGGCTTCGGGATCGGCCTGGTCGTCTTCTTCGCGCTCGAGTGGCTCTATCCGGTCGTCTTCGAGCTCAGCGAGGGCGCGGCCACACCCGGCAAGCGGGCGTTGGGCCTGCGCGTCGTCATGGATAGCGGCCTGCCGGTGACGCCGGCCGCGTCGCTGACCCGCAACCTCCTGCGGGCCGCCGACTTCATGCCCTTTCTCTATGCCTTCGGCCTGCTCGCGATGCTGCTCCGTCCCGACTTCAAGCGCCTGGGCGATCTCGCCGCAGGCACCCTCGTCGTCCACTGGGAGCGGCCGCCCTCGGGCCATGCCCTGCCGAGCGTCGCGCCGCGCCCGCCGGCCGAGCGGCTGTCGCCCCGCGCGCAATCGGCGATCGTCGCCTGGGCCGGCCGGGTGGCGCGCCTGACCCCGGCGCGCGCCGACGAGCTGGCGGCGATCGCGGCACCGGCGGTCGTGCCGCGAGTCGCCGCCGAGCAGCGCGTCGCCGCGCTCGTCGGCGTCGCCCACTGGCTGCTCGGGCACCGATGACGCCTCTGCAATTCGAGGCTGGGCACGCCGCGGTCTGGAACGAGCTCGAGGCGGCGCTCGACGCGACCCGGAAGAAGATCGCGCCGGCGCGCGCCGACAGGGCCCGCTTGGCCGAGCTGTACCGCGCGACCTGCGAGCACCTGGCGATCGCCCAGGCACGCGCGTACCCGGTGCCGATGATCGAGCGCCTCGAAGCCCTGACGGCACGCGCGCACCAGCGCATCTATCGGCAGGCCGATTTCGGCATCGGCCGCCTCGGCCGGCTCTTCCTCGTCGACTTCCCGGTCGCCGTCCGCGCGCACCGGATGCAGGTGCTCATCGCCCTGCTCGTCTTCGCCGGGCCGCTGCTCGCGGTCGGCGTCGCCTGCTATCTCGACCCCGGTTTCGTCCTCTCGCTGCACGACGTCGGCACGGTCGACGAGTACGAGCGGATGTACGGCGACAGCGAGCTCCCGATCGGCCGCGCCAACGCCGGGTCGGACTGGGCGATGTTCGGCCACTACATTCGCAACAACATCGGCATCGCCTTCCAGTGCTTCGCGAGCGGCATCTTCTTCGGCGCCGGCAGCGTCTTCTTCCTCGCCGTCAACGGCCTCTTGGCGGGCAGCATCGCCGGCTATCTGACATGGCGCGGCCATGGCGAGACCTTCTATTCGTTCGTTATCACGCACAGCGCTTTCGAGCTGACGGCGATCGTCCTCGCGGGCGCGGCCGGGCTCGTCCTCGGCCAGGCGCTGCTCGCGCCGGGCCGGCGCACTCGCCTGGCGGCACTACAGGACGCGGCGCAGCGCGCCAGCGTGCTCGTCTACGGAATCACCGCGATGTTCGTCGTCGCCGCCGCGCTCGAGGCGTTCTGGTCGTCGGCGCGCTGGGTCGAGCCTTCCGTCAAGTTCGCCGTCGGCGGCGTCTGCTGGGTCGCTGTCATCGCCTACCTTTCGCTGCAGGGGCGGCCGCCCCGTGCCGCGAACCGTCGATGAGAGTCGAGGCGATCGGCGTCGCGCTGTCGCGGCGAACGATGTTCGAGGCGGCCGACCTCGGCGTTCGCCTGGTCGGCGCGAACGCGCGCTCGGTCTGGCGCAGCTTCCTGCCGGTCCACGTCTTCGCGACGCTGGTGGCGGCAGCATTCCTCCCCTGGGGCGGCGGCTGGGCGCCATTCGCGCTCTTCTGCCTGAAGCCCTGGCTCGATCGCTCGCTGCTCTTCGTTCTCGGCCGCGCCGTCTTTCGAGAAGAGACGCGCTTCGCCGATCTCCTGATCGCCTGGAAGGACGTGTGGTGGCGCGACCTCGCAGCGACGCTGACGCTGCGCCGCCTGTCGCCCTGGCGCTCTTATGTGCAGCCGGCGCAGCAGCTCGAAGGCCAGCGCGGTTCGGCGCGGCGCCGCCGCGTCAAGCAGATCCTCTTCAACCACCGCGGCGCGGCGCTGGCGATGCAGAACGCGTTCTCCTGGATCGAGTTCGCGATCGCCTTGGGCGTCGCCGTCCTGCCGGCGTGGTTCCTGGTGACGGACGACCGCAGCGACTGGATCGGCCCGCTCTATACCGGCTCGGGCGGCTGGACCGGGGCGTTGCAGCTGCTCTGCTACGCGACCGCCGTCGCCATCGTCGAGCCCTTCTTCGTCGGTGCCGGATTCGCGATGTACCTGAACCGCCGCGTCGAGCTCGAGGCGTGGGACATCGAGCAGGAGTTTCGCGTTGCCTTCGCGAGCTGAGCCGCGCCGGTCGCGAGCATGTCGCGCGCTGCTCGCCGTCGCGCTGGTCGGCGCGCTTTCGCCGGCGCCGGCCCGCGCCGCGCCGCCAGCGGGGCATGCACCGCTTACCGCAGCCGCGGTCGAGTCCGCTGCATCGCAGGTGCGCGCCGATCCCGATCTCGGCGGCACGCACAAGGAACGCAGCTGGCGCTTCAAGCGGGACGACGACTCCCAGGCGAAGCGCGTCTCGCCCGACCCCTGGCTCGTCGACCTCGCGCGCTGGCTCGCCGAAGGCGGTCGCGCACTCGTCTGGCTCGCCGGCGCCGCCGCCCTCGCCGTCTGCCTGGTCGCGGCGCGGCGCTGGCTCGCGGTGCACGGCGAGGCCGCCCTGCGACCCGGAGCGCGCCTGCCGAGCCACGTGCGCGAGCTCGACATCCGTCCCGAGAGCCTGCCCGCCGACATTGGCGCCGCGGTCCGCGCCGCCTGGCTCGCCGGGCAGCGGCGCGCCGCGCTGTCGCTCCTCTATCGCGGCGCGCTGTCGCGGCTCGTCCATGCGCACGCCGTGCCGATCGACGACGCCAGCACCGAAGGCGACTGCCTGCGCCTGGCGCGCGCCGCGCTCGCGCCGGAGCGCAGCGCCTTCGTCGCCCGCCTCGTCCTGTCGTGGCAGCTCGCCGTCTACGGCAACCGTCGCCTCGAGACGCCCGCCGTGCTCGCGCTGTGCGACGACTTCGAGCGCATGCTGCCGCTGCGCGCCGCTGCGGCCTCGCCGCCATGAAGACGCGCGGCGTGCTGCTGACGTTGCTCGCCGGCGCGCTCGCCGTCGCCGCCGCCGTCTGGCTGCGCGACGCGATCGAATGGGTCGACGTCGACGTGCGCACGTTCCCGAAGGACAAGGTCGCGCGCGATCGCTTCTACGTCGCCAAGGCGCTGGTCGACGCGCTCGGCGCGACGGCGGTCGCTCGGCGCAGCCTCGACGCGTTGCCGCCGCCCGGCGCGACGCTCGTCCTCGGCTCCTCGCACTGGAACATGTTCCCGGGGCGCGACGACGCCCTGAGGCACTGGGTCGAAGGCGGCGGCCGCCTCGTCCTCGCCGAGAACGCGACCTTCGGCGCACTCGCCATTCCCGAGTGGCTTCCGATCCGCCGCGTCGAAGCGGCTCGGCCGGCGGCGCCGGCGAGCGGCCCGGCGGCGCGGCCGCGCGTCGACTACTGTCATGTGGTGAGCGAGCCCGATACCGTGCAACCGGCGTTCACGCTGGTGCGCAGCTATCGCGTCTGCGCCTCCGGGGGAGGACGCTTGCGCGAGCTCGCCGCGACGCCGCAATGGGCGCTCGAGGATCTCGGCGGCACGCGCATGCTGCGCGTTCCGGTCGGCCGGGGGAGTGCCACCGTCAGCGTGCTGCGCGGTGCCTTCGCCAACAACGGCATCGTCGCCGACGACGGCGCCCTCGTCTTCGCCGCGGCGCTCGGCCTGCGCTCGGGAGACGAAGTCTGGTTCGTCGACGAGGAGGCGCGAACTCCCTTCCTGCGCGCGCTCTGGGCCGCCGCTGCGCCGGCGCTGCTGCTCGCGCTCGCCGCGTTCGCGCTGGCCCTGTGGCGCGGCGGGCCGCGCTTCGGCCCGCTCGGTGCCGAGCCGCGACCGGCCCGCCGCTCGATCGGCGAGCAGATCCGCCGCACTGCCGCCTTCATCGCCGCCGGCGACGGCCGGGCCCTGCATCGCGCCAGCCTGCATGCCCTGGAAGCGACCGCGGCGCGCGCGATCCCGGGCTATGCGGCGCTGCCGAGCTTCGACGAGCGGGCCGCGGCGATCACGAGGCACGGCGACGGCGACGCCGCGGCGCTCGCCGCGGCGATGCGCAAGCCCGGGCGGGCGCATGCGCTCGCCGCCGCGATCGCCACGCTCGAACACGCCCGCCGCGCCCTCTTGCCGAAGGCACGCGCCGCCCGGTCCCCGAATTCACTCCAGGTACGCATTCCATGAGCAGCATCGACAGCAACGAACTCGCCGACGCGGCGCAACGCCTGCGCCTGCTGCGCGACGAAATCGGCAAGGCCATGGTCGGCCAGAACGACGCGATCGAGCAGCTGCTCGTCGCCATCATGGCTTCGGGCCACGTCCTCATCGAAGGCGTCCCGGGCCTCGGCAAGACGCTGCTGGCGCGCGCCCTCGCGAAGGCGGTCGCGCTGCGCTACGCGCGCATCCAGTTCACTCCCGACATGCTGCCGTCGGACATCACCGGCCATGCCGTGCTCGACCCGGCGGCATCGGGTGCCGGCGGGCTCGGCGCCCTGCGGATCCGGCGCGGCCCGGTATTCACGAACATCCTGCTCGCCGACGAGATCAACCGCGCGCCGGCGAAGACGCAAAGCGCCCTGCTCGAAGTGATGCAGGAATACCAGGTCAGCCTGGAGGGCGAGACGCTGCCGCTGGAGCGGCCGTT
>DATMGW010000268.1:0-8787 GCA_035555295.1 Caldimonas sp. | reverse complement strand
CGCCAGAAGGACAAGGGGACGGCGATGCGCCGTCCCCTGCCCTTTTGTCACTTAATCCTCGCCGGCGCACTGCCGCCGGCGGCTCGCCGGACAAGGCCCTACAGCGAGTAGTACATGTCGAACTCGACCGGATGCGTCGTCATGCGAAAGCGCGTGACCTCCTGCATCTTCAGCTCGATGTAGGCGTCGATCAGGCCGTCGGTGAAGACGCCGCCCTTGGTCAGGAAGGAGCGGCCCTTGTCGAGGTAGTCGAGCGCCTGCTCGAGGCTCGAGCAGACGGTCGGAATCTTCGCGTCCTCCTCCGGGGGCAGGTGGTAGAGGTCCTTGGTCGCCGCCTCGCCCGGATGGATCTTGTTTTCGACGCCGTCGAGACCGGCCATCAGCATCGACGCGAAGCAGAAGTACGGATTGGTCTGTGGATCGGGAAAGCGCACCTCGATGCGTCGGCCCTTCGGGTTGGCCACGTACGGGATGCGCACCGACGCCGAGCGGTTGCGCGAGCTGTAGGCGAGCTTGACCGGCGCCTCAAAGCCCGGCACGAGCCGCTTGTAGCTGTTCGTTCCCGGGTTCGTGATCGCGTTCAGCGCCCGGGCGTGCTTGATGATCCCGCCGATGTAGTAGAGGGCGAACTCCGAGAGGCCCGCGTAGCCGTCGCCGGCGAACAGGTTCTTGCCGTCCTTCCAGACCGACTGGTGCACGTGCATTCCCGAGCCGTTGTCGCCGACGATCGGCTTGGGCATGAAGGTCGCGGTCTTCCCGTACGAGTGGGCGACGTTCTGGATCACGTACTTCTGAATCTGCAGCCAGTCGGCGCGCTGCACGAGGGTCGAGAACTTGGTCCCGAGCTCCATCTGCCCGGCGGTGCCGACCTCGTGGTGGTGCACCTCGACCGGAACGCCCAACGATTCGAGGATCAGGCACATCTCCGAGCGCATGTCCTGGAAGGAATCGACCGGCGGCGTCGGGAAGTAGCCGCCCTTGACGCTGGGTCGATAGCCCGAGTTGCCGTGCTCGTATTCCTTGCCGCTGTTCCAGGCCGCTTCCTCGGACTCGATCTTGCAGAACGAGCCGGACATGTCGACGCCCCAGCGCACGCTGTCGAAGACGAAGAACTCGGGCTCCGGGCCGAAGAAAGCCGCATCGCCCAGCCCCGAAGCCTTCATGTAGGCCTCGGCACGCTTGGCCAGCGAGCGCGGGTCGCGCTCATAGGGCTTGCCGTCGCCGGGCTCGAGAACGTCGCAGGTGAGTATCAGCGTCGGCTCTTCGAAGAACGGGTCGATGTTGGCGGTGTTCGGGTCGGGCATGAGCAACATGTCCGAGGCCTCGATGCCCTTCCAGCCGGCGATCGACGAGCCGTCGAAGGCGTGGCCGCTGATGAACTTGTCGTCGTCGAACACCGAGATCGGCACCGACACGTGTTGCTCCTTGCCGCGGGTATCGGTGAAGCGGAAGTCGACGAACTTGACTTCGCTTTCCTTCACCATGCTCATCACGTCGGCAACGGTCTTGGCCATCAATCAATCTCCCTGTGGGCTTGCGGTGGGTTGTTGTTGCTCGCCATTCCTGTGGGCCGCAGCCCCAAAAGCGCGCACGAAAATTTAGCAGAAAGCATGCCAGTGCCCGCACAGGGCAAGCGCCGTCGCAGTGCGTCGCGACGCACCGCAATGGCGCAGGCCGGGCGGCGTCAGCGCACCAGTTCCGGGCCGAGCCGGACCTGCAGCGCGTGCAATCCGTCGAGAAGCGCCGCATACGCGGCGTCGAGCCGCGCCCGCTCGCCCTTGACGCCGAGTTCGATGTGCCGCCCGTGCTCGGGGTGATCGACGCTCGGCAGGCTGAAGACCTTGATGCCTGGGAACGCGCTCTCGATGTCCTCCATCAGCGGGGTCAGCGTCGCCTCCATCGAGCCGTAGACGATGACCGAGCGCTCCTGCGCCTCGCGCGCCTGGTGCAAATGACGATAGCGGTGGTCGAGCACCCACTCGATCATCGGCCAGGCCATCACGGGAAAGCCGGGAACGAAGTAGACGCCTGCGGCGCCGGCACGGATCGAGAAGCCCGCGATCTTGTTGTACGGGTTGGGAATGATCTCGGCGCCCTCGGGAAAGACCGCCATGTTCAGGCGGTGCTTGTTGTCGCCGCGATCCGGATCGAAGTCGGTGCCCTGCTCGCGGGCGACGTCCTTCATGCGTTCGATCACGAGGTCGCGCGCCTGCGGATGCAGCACGAGCGCAACGCCCAGCGCGGCCGCGGCGCACTGGCGGGTGCGGTCGTCGGGAGTGGCGCCGATGCCGCCACAGGAGAAGACGACGTCGCCGCTGGCGAATGCCGCCTTGAGGTCGGCGGTGATGCGCTCGGGGTCGTCGCCGACGAAGCGAGCCCACGACAGCGCGAGACCGCGCGCGCCGAGCAGCTCGATCACCTTGGCAAGGTGCTTGTCCTCGCGCTTGCCTGAGAGGATCTCGTCGCCGATGACGATGAGGCCGAAATTCATGCGGCGATACCGCTTCCCGATTCCGGAGCCGGTGCGGCTCGAAAGGATCGCGACGCCACGTCGTTGTCCATCGGCCTCGTCGCGGTCGCGATGGCCTCGGCCGCGCGCCGGTACTGCAGCGCGGCAAGCAGATAGTGGGTGAACCAGAGCGCCGAGAAGGCGAAGATCAGGGTGTAGATCCAGATCGAGACGATGATGAGCAGCGGCGCGAAGACGATGGCCAGTGCGCTCGCCGCCCAGAGCAGCGACGGTGCCGCCCCGAGATAGCCGGTGACCACGCCCATGCCGAAAAGCGGCCAGCGGTGCTCGACGACGAGGCTGCGTCGTTCCTCGCGGCTGGCGTGGCGGGCCAGCACGTCGAAGGCGAAAACCCGATAGGCGAGCCAGCCCCAGATGAGCGGCGGCACGATGAGCACCAGGGGCGGGATGAACCACAGCGGAATGCTCGCGACGAGCGCGAGCAGCGCCGCGAGCGTGCAGCCGAGCGACCAGGCGAGGCTTTGCCATAGTCCGGCGCCTTCGCGCCGTTCGAGCTGCGGGAAGCGCCGCGCCGCGACGAGACGGACGATCGCCGGCGTCATGAGCCAGGCGACGACGACGAGCGAGGCGATGACGAATGCCGGTATGGCCAAGGCGACGATGACGAGCGGCGCGACGACGCTGTGAAAGCTCGCCCCGCCGATCGAGTCGAGCCACGCGAAGACGGCGCCGATCAGGGTCCACTCGTCGAGCGAAGCGCGCACCGACGCGACGGCCGGCTCCCAGTAGAAGTAGCCGAGCAGCGCGGCGACGCCGCCGACGACCGCCAGCGGTGCTAGCGACAGGGCGATCACCTTCGGGTGCAGGCAGTACGCTGCCGCGCGCCAGAAGGCATCGAGCAGTCCGCGCGTCATCGCACACCCCCGTGCTTCGCGACTTTGCACCGGGCCATGAGGGTCAGGACGACGATCGAACGAGACACGGCGCCAGTGTAGGTGGCGCCCGTGCCGGGGCTTTCTCCTGCCTCCGCGTCGCCGCACGACACGCCGAAGGCGTGCTGCCGTCGCCGACGCGTGCCAATTCGTAACGGTTTTCGCCCCGGGGGTGTTTCAGGGCGCCCTATGGCCCCCCGCGCGGCGAGGCCGTTGCCTAGAATTTCGCAATGCTCATGGATTCGTCGACCCTGCTCGTCGCCGCCTCGGCCAGTCTGGCCATCGCCAGCGCCGCAGCGGCGACGATCGGCGTTCGCCAACGCCTGCGTCGCGGCGTGTGGTGGTGGATCGGCGCGAACATCGGCCTCGCCGCCGCGCTCGTCGCCCACGCTCTGAGCGAAAACGCCTCCCCCCTGCTCGAGCCGGTGGCGGCCGTATTGGCCCTGCAGTGGCCGGTCGTCACCCTGGCCGGAATGCGGCGCTTCTTCTCGCGCGGCGGCAGCACCGTCCCGCCCTGGGTCGACTGGCTCGTGCTGAGCGTCGCCTCGATCGCCGCGGTCGGCACCTGGCTCGCTCCCTTCAGCTGGGCAAGCCCGGCCCAGGTACTCGCGGTCGCGATGCTCGCCGCCACGTTGTACGCGGCGCTTGCTGTCGCCCGCCTCGAGGACTTCGAGACGACTCCGGTGCTCAAGAGCCTGCTCGTCTGCCTCGTCTGCAGCGCCGTGCTCCAGGCGACCTGGCTCGGTCTGGCCTTCGCCTTCCTGTCGCCGGGCCTGGCGACTGCCGATTTCGCCTTGGGCGCTCTGCTCGCGCCGGCAGCGACCGCGCTGCTCGTGCCGCAGCTGTCCCTGGTCATGAACCACGAGCGCAACGTCGCCCAGTTGCGCGCGTCGCATCGCCGGCTCAAGTACATGGTCGAGGTCGACGCCCTCACCAAGCTGCCCAATCGCCGCCATTTCCACGACCTGGCAGCCAAGGCCGTCGAGGCTGCGCCGGACTTGGCCACGATGCTCGTCTTCGACGTCGATCGTCTGAAGAACATCAACGAGGTCCTCGGTCATTCGGTCGGCGACGAGGCATTGCGCCAGATCGGCATGGCCTTGCGCGAGACGCTGCGCCGGCGCGACGTCGCCGGCCGCTTGGGCGGCGACGAGTTCGGCGTCGTCCTGCCGCGCACCAAGGTTTCCGACGTCGCCGCAGTGATCGCCCGGATCAACGCGCGCATCGACGATCGCCAGGTCGCGCCGCGCATCGCGCGCGTCTGCCTGAACGTCGGCGCGACGCAGATGCTCGCCAACGAGACGATCGCCGACGCCTTGCGACGCGCCGAGATCATCCTCGAGTCGGAACGCGACAAAAGACGTGCGGCCGAGGAGCTCGCCGGCCGCATGGCCGACTCGATGCCGGCCGAGCAGGCGATCCCGGCCCTCGAGGCACTTGCCGCGCGGCGCGGACCGATCTCGGCCGCCGCGCCGCTCAACCTCATTCCGGTTGGCGAAGTCCTCGCCGGAACGACGGCGAACTGAGGGCGCGGTTGGCGCGCGAAGGCGCGCCACGCGATCGAGTGCAGCCCACGACGTGCGCGTTCAGCGCACCAGCGAGATGATGCTCCAGCCGGCACGTTCGGCCTCGGCGCGCAAGCGCGCGTCGGGATCGACGGCGACCGGACCACCGACGGCACGAAGCAGCGGCAGGTCGTTGCCCGAGTCGCTGTAGAAGACGGCGTCGGCGAGCGCTCCCGACGCGACCCCGGCCTCGGCGAGCCAGGTTTGCAGGCGCGCGACCTTGCCCTCTCGCATGTTGAGCACGCCGCGGTTGCGTCCCGTGAAGCGGCCGCCTTCGAGCTCGAGCTCGGTGGCGATCAGATGCCCCTCGTCGAAGCCGAGGAACGCAGCGATTGGCGCCGTGAGAAAGCGATTCGTCGCAGTCGTCAGGAGCAGACGATCGCCGGCTTTGCGATGCCCGTCGACCAGCGCTCGCGCGGCGGCACCGAGGCGCGGCACGATGACGCTCGCGACGAAGCGCTCGCGCTGCCCGGCCCACTCGGCGGGCGTTCGTCCGGCGAGCGTCGACGCGTAGAAGGCGCAGAACTCGGCCGGCGTGATCGCGCCTTCGGCGTAGCGCTCGGCGACATCGCGGTTCCTCGCCTCGAAGCCGGCCCGGTCGAGAATGCCTTCGGCGATGAGGAACTCGCACCACAGCTCGTCGGTGTCGCCGTCGAGCAGCGTTCCGTCGAGGTCGAAAAGCGCGAGAGGACGAGCCCGATGGCGCCTTGCGGCTTGCGCCGCGGCGCTGCCCCCCGAGGGGGCGTTCGCGCCTTGGGGCGCCCCGACGGCGCTCAACCCTTCTTCAGGTGCCACGCCTTGAGCCGCGTGAAGGTCTGGATACCGTAGGTCGAGAGCGTGACGCCGATTCCCGAATCGCCGACACCGGACCACGGCAGGCGCGGGCTGACACGGTCGCAGCAATTCCAGTAGACGCTGCCCGCGTGGACACGGGCGAGCAATCGCTCGGCGCGCGCCCGGTCGCGCGTATAGACGCCCGCGGTCAGGCCGTAACGCGTGTCGTTCATGAGCGCGACGGCTTCGTCGTCTCCCTTCACCTTCTGGATGCCGATGACCGGACCGAAGCTTTCCTCGCGCATCAGCAGCATGTCGTGGTTCGCTTCGGTCACGACGGTCGGCTCGAACCACTGGCCCGCCTTGTCCATGCGCTTGCCGCCGGCGCGCACGTGCCCGCCCTTGGCGACGGCGTCGGCGACCTGCGCCTCGAGCACCTCGAGCTGCGGCGCGCGCGTGATCGCGCCGATGTACGTCCCCTCCTCGGCCGGATCGCCGACGCGGAACCCGGCGACGGTGGCGAGGAAGGCGTCGACGAAGGCATCGTGGATACGCTCGTGGACGTAGATGCGCTCGACCGAGCAGCAGCTTTGCCCGGTGTTGTACATGGCGCCGTCGGCGAGCGACTCGGCCGCGGCCTTCGGATCCACGTCTTCGGCGACATAGGTCGGATCCTTCCCGCCGAGCTCGAGCTGCAGGCGGATCATGCGCGGTCCGACCGCGGCGGCGATCTTCGCTCCGGTCGCCGCCGAGCCGGTGAAGAAAACGCCGTCGACCGCCTGCTCGACGAGCGCCGCGCCGACCTCGCCGCCGCCGACGAGGACGACGAAGACGTCCTCGGGAACCCCCGACGCATGGAGCAGCCGCGCGATCTGCAGCCCGGTCAGCGTCGCGAACTCCGACGGCTTGTAGAGCACGGCGTTGCCGGTGAGCAGCGCCGGAACGAAGACGTTGCCGCCGACGAAATAGGGGTAGTTCCACGCCGAGATGTTGGCGACGACCCCGAGCGGTTCGTGCCCGATCCGCTCCGTCATCGCCGCATCGGCGTAGACCTCGGCGTCGGCCGAGCTCGCGTCGACCTCGGCGAGGAAGAAATCGATGCGGCCGAGAAAGCCGTTCAACTCGTTGCGCGATTGCGCGATCGGCTTGCCGACTTCGCTCGTCAGCGTCCGGGCCAGCGTCTCGAGCTCGACGGCGACGCGCTCACGAAAACGCGCGACGATCGCCTTGCGCTCGGCGAGCGGGCGAGCCGCCCACGCCGGCTGCGCGGCGCGGGCGCGCGCCGCCTTCGCCGCGACGCTCGGCGCGTCGTCGGCACGGAGCTCGGCGAGCGCGGCGCCGGTCGCCGGATTGACGATCGCGAGTGTCTTCGTCATGTCCTTTGCGCGGCGCGCGCGTGGGCGAGGAAGTCTTCGAGCAGGGGACGATCGTCGAGCGTGCCTTCGCCGGCGCGGTGAAACTCCGGGTGCCATTGCACCGCGGCCATGAAGCTGCCGACCGGCCTGCGTATCGCCTCGATCATTCCGTCGTCGGGACAGCGCGCCTCGACGACGAAGCCCGGTGCGAGCTCCTTGATCGCCTGGTGGTGCACGCTGTTCACCATCGCGCGCGGCGTGCCTTCGAAGATCCCGGCCAGACGCGTCCCGGCGACGAACTGGAGCGAATGGAGGTTGCGGTCGTAGACCTCGGCGTCGCGATGCCTGATATCGCTTGAATGCTGGGTGTCGATGTCCTGCAGCAGCGTGCCGCCGTGGGCAACGTTCATCAGCTGCAGGCCGCGGCAGATGCCGAGCACGGGCTTGCCGCGTGCGGCGAACGCTGCCAGCAAGGCTCTTTCGTAGTCGTCGCGAACGCGGTCGCCTTGCCAGCGCGCGTCGAGCGGCTCTTCGCCGTAGCTGCCGGGGGCGACGTCGGAGCCGCCTTCGAGGACCAGCGCGTCGAGCCATCCGGCGTAGTCGTCGAGCGTCGCGTCGCCCTTTTGCGTGTCGCCGGTCGGGCTCGGGATCATGACGGCGAGCGCTCCTGTCGACATCACCCAGTGCGCGACCGATTGCTCGACGTACTGCAAGGTCTTGCCGGTGAAGATCGGCCGCTTCGCGTCGGCGTGGAAGAAGCAGGCCGAAATTCCGACCTTGACTCGATCACCTTTCCCCGAGCGGCTCACATCGCCTCCGTGAACAGGCGCTCGAAGTCGGAGGCGGCGACGGGCCGGGGGTTCGTCTGGTGGCAGATGTCGGCTGTGGCGACGGCAACGAGGCGCGGAATCGCCTCGCGCCTGACGCCCGCCGCCGAGAGCGTCGGAGCGATGGCGATCGTCTGCTTCAGCGTCTTCAGCCAGGCGAGAAAGCCGTGCGCGCCTCCGCTCACGCCGACGGCATGGGCGAGCTCGTCGAACTTCTCCGGAACGGCCTGCGCGTTCCACGCCAGCACGGTGTCGATCATCAGGGCGTTGGCCAGACCATGGTGCATGTCGCAGACGGTGCCGAGGGCATGCGCGCAGGAGTGCACCGCGCCGAGGTCCTTCTGGAAGGCGATCGCCCCCATCATCGAGCTCATCATCATGTCGGAGCGCGCCGCGAGGTTGCCGGGTTCCTGCACCGCTCGCGCCAGCGCGCGCGCGGCGATCCGCGTCCCTTCCAGAGCGATGCCGTCGCAAAGCGGCTGGTACGCCGGCGAGAGGTAGCTCTCGACGTTGTGCGTCAGCGCGTCCATGCCGGTCGCCGCCGTCACCGCGGGCGGCAGGCCGAGCGTCAGCTCCGGGTCGGCGAAAACCGCCCGGGCGAGGATCAGCGGAGAGAAGACAACGCGCTTGACGTGCGTGTCGGTCTCGCTGATGACCGAGCTGCGCCCGACCTCGCTGCCGGTTCCCGAGGTCGTCGGCAAGGCGACGAAGTACGGCAACGTCTCGGCGATCGGGCGCACCTGCGGGTGATCCCAGACGTACTCCATGACGTCGCCCGGGTGCGTCGCCAGCACGCCGACGACCTTGGCGACATCGAGCGCCGCTCCGCCGCCGATGCCGACGATGCAATCGGCGCCGTGCGCC
>DATMGW010000267.1:0-4123 GCA_035555295.1 Caldimonas sp. | reverse complement strand
TTCGCCACTGGCGAAAGAATTGTCGAACATCACAGCAGCCGCCTGCGCCTCCGCAAGTGCCGCACCCACGTCGTTCGGGCCGCCGGAAGCACGCATGGCAGCAAGTGCTCCGGCAAGCTGGACTCTTGCCCTTTCCAACTGCAGATCGCGTGTCAGGCCGCTGAAATATCTCAGTCTCATCGCGACGGCGCTGCGCGAGAGCGGGCCCTCGATTCGCACCGCGCTGTCGATGGCGCGTTCGAACTGCGGCATGGCTTCCTTGAACCGGCCATGGCGGCTCAGCAACTGAGCCCTTAAAAACGTCGCACGGGCCGCTTCTGTCGTCGGTGCCCTCGTGATCGTTGCAAGCACTTGGTCCGCCTCGTCAAGCTCCTGCGTGGCGAGGTCGTCATTCAGCCGCGAGAAGAGAACCTCGGCCAGGCCGATCCGGGCCTGGACCGACAACAAGGAGCTCGCTCCGGCAAGCTCGAGCGCACGGCGCGCGCGGATCTCCGCGTCGGCGAGACGACCCTGACGTGCCAGCGCCTGCGCCAGCAGCATCGTCGCCTGCGCCTGCTCCGCCTCGCTCGCATGGATGGTGGCCAGCGTTTCGACCTGGTGTGTCGCGTAGTCGGCCGCCAGCTGCGAAGCCCCCATGTCGGCAAAGATCCCGCTCACCACCCCGAACAGCTCCGCCTGCAACTGCGGCTGGCCCGGGAACTTGGTCTCGATCAGCTTGGCGCCGCGCTCGAGCAGCAGCTCCGCCGGCAATTGCCGCAACTCGTTGTTGGCCGGGTTGTCGCGTGAGTTCACCTTGAAGACGTCGACGACGAATTCCTTGACTACCCTCGCGCGCTCGGCCGAGTCGCTGGCACGCTTGGCCTGGACGATCGCCACGCCGGCGCCGCTCAGCACCGCCACGCCAATCGCGGCCGCTGCGCCGAAGCCGACGCGGTGCCGGCGCAACGTCGTGGCCATTCGATAGCCCATGCTGTCGGGCTGCGCCAGCACACGCTCGCCGTGAAGATGGCGCTCGATGTCTTCGGCCAGAGCATCCGCGGTGGCATAGCGTTGGCTCGGCTCGCGCTTGAGCGTCTTGGCCAGGATGGAATCGAGCTCGCCGCGCAGTTGGCTGGCGATCCTCTTGTCCTTCACCCGGCTGCTGGCCAGCGCCGGCTCGCCTTCCAGGATCGCCTGTTCCAGCGCGCCGAGGCTCTTGCGCTCCGGAGCGTACGGATGCTGGCCGGTCAGCAGGTCGTAGAGCAGCACGCCGAGCGAGTACACGTCCGAGGCCACCGTGATCGCCTCGCCGCGCAACTGCTCCGGCGATGCGAAGTGCGGCGTGAACACCCTGCCCTGCTCCTGCGTCAGCCGCCCGTCATCGGCAGCTCCCTCCTGCAGCAGCTTGGCAATGCCGAAGTCGAGCAGACGAGCCTGGCCGTCTGGCGTGACCAGCACGTTCGAGGGCTTGAGATCGCGGTGCACGACGAGGCGGCCATGCGCGTACGCGACCGCGCGCACGACCTGCAGGAACAGGCGCAGCCGCTCGGCCACCGTCAGCGCCTTGGCCTCGCACCATGCATCCAGCGCCAGCCCCTCGATGTACTCGAACGCCAGGTAGGGCCGGCCAAGGGCGTCGACGCCGGCGTCGTAGAGCCGGGCGATGTTCGGGTGCTCGAGCAATGCGCCGATGTCGCGCTCGCGCGCCATGCGCTCGGCCAGGCCTGCGCCCCAGGCCAGTCGCGGCAGCTTGAGCGCGATGTGCCGCTTCAGGCTGCCGTCGGCGCGCTCGGCCAGCCACACGGCGCCCATGCCGCCGCTGCCGATCTCGCTGATCAGGCGATAGGGGCCGACCCGATCCCCCGCGTGCGCGACCGATCCGTCGACCGGACCGCCCTCCAGCTGGGGCCCACCGGACAAGAAGGGGGTGCGATCGTCCGACAGATGCTCGGCCAGCATCTCGCGCAGCCGTGGTATCAGGGGACCGTGCTCCGGCGGCAGCGAAGCAAGCCACGCTTCGACCTGCGCGGGCGCGAGATCGAGCGCCTCGTCGAGCAAGCGGCTCAGCGCGGCGAGATAGGAAGGATCGTGCAGCATGGATGTCTGGGGCCGATACATCCCGGACGAAATCGAGCGGCCGAAACGGACATCTGCGGCTCAGGACTTGAGCGAGTGCATCAGCAGCAGCCGCGCCTTCTCCCAGTCGCGCCGCACGGTCCGTTCGGTGAGGCCCAGCGCTTCGGCGATCTCGGCTTCGGAGTAGCCACCGAAGTAACGCATCTCGACCACCGTGGCGAGGCGAGGCTCGGCTTGCTCCAGGGCAAGCAACGCCTCGTGCACGTGAACGATTTCCGCTTCGCCGGCGGGCAGGTTGTCGGCGATCTGCGTGTCGAGCGTCAACTCGTCGAGATCGCCGCCGCGGCGCTGCGCCTGGCGCTCGCGGACCGCGTCGATGACCACCGAGCGCATGACCTTCGCCGCATACGCGAAGAAGGCGCGGCGATCCTCGATGCGCAGCTGGCCGGCATTGAGGAAGCGCAAATAGGACTCGTGAACGAGCGCGGTCGTCTCGAGCATGGTGTTCCTGCCGCCCCGGTACAGGCGCGAATGCGCCAGCTTGCGCAGCTCGGCATACGCGGCGGAGAACAGCGCGTCGCGCGCATCGCGGTCGCCGGCACTCACCTGCTGGATCAACTGCGTCAGGCTGGTCATGACGGCGGCATCGGGGAGTGATCGGTTCGGGCGCGGCCAAGAGCGTCCGTCCGCGGATTGCGATTCTGCTCCGCGCCGAACAACGCTGACACCCGCGAGCGTGTCCGGTTCAGTCTGCGATCCGCGTCTTATCGAGTGAGGCAGGAACGACTAGCACCGTCGTACCGCGCTCTCATCAACGAACAGGAGTCTGACATGAGCGACGAATCGAGTCGAACCGAGAAGCCGGTCTTCGCACGCCCGACGCTTCGCATGCGTCTGGCTTTCGCATGGATCGCCGTCATCTGCAGCAGCACGCTGATCGGAGGTGGCCTGGGTCTCTTCGAGATGCAATCGCGAGGGGCCGCGGCGGCTCACGCGCAAGCGCTGGCGGAATCGACCAGCGACGCTCCTGGATGGGCATTCGCATCATCGCGCGGCCTCGGCTGAGCGCCGCGTCGTCCGCTGCGGCTAGCCACGCGCCGTCGACGTAGACCCAGAAGGCGCTCAGACCGGCATTGGGGGTTTCACCGCACTGGACGCCCGACACGCGGACCTATAGTCCCGAGCGAAAGCGAACGACCGTTCGCATCGTCTCGCACATCGAGGTCTGCATGAGAGCATTTCGTTCCCTGAGCCCGTGGGTCGTTTCGGCACTGCTGCTCGCCGCGTGCGGCGGCGGCGACCCGAGCGTCCCCGGCGCCGGCTCACCCTCCGGGGCGCCGACGACCAAAGGCACGTTCACGGCGGTCGTCTCCTTCGGTGACAGCCTGAGCGACGTCGGTACCTACTCGCCCGCGACTTCGCTCAACGCCGACGGCGTCAGCCCGCCCTACTTCGGCGGCAAGTTCACCACGAACGAGACGAACATCACAGGCGGACCCGATGCCAACCCGCTCGGCAAGATCTGGGTCGAGAACCTCGCCGCTTCGCTTGGCATCGTCGTCACGCCGGCCGAAGTCGGCTTCAACGGCCAGTCCGTGAAGTGCCCGGCAGCCGCCGTGCCGGCGCTGGCCAACAGCTGCACGGCCTACGGCCAGGGCGGCTCGCGCGTCACCGATCCGATGGGCATCGGCCACAACGCCGACGGCTCGGGTGCGCTGACGGTGCCGATGGTGACGCAGATCGCCAACCACCTGGCGCGCTTCGGCAGCTTCAAGAGCAGCGACCTGATCCTCGTCTACGGCGGCAACAACGACGTCTTCACGCAGTTCGGCATCTTCGCGGCGGCGGCGGCGCAGATCCAGGCGCAGGCCGCGGCCGGCACGATCACTGCCGACCAGGCGAACCTGCAGCTGTTCGCCGCACAGCAGGCGGCAGAGGCGGCGATGAAGGTCGCGGCGCAGGATCTCGTGGGCGACATCAAGACGCAGATCCTCGCCAAGGGCGGCACCTACGTGGCCGTGATGACGCTCGCCGACATCGCCACGACGCCGTTCGGCCAGTCGCTGCC
>DATMGW010000266.1:0-9204 GCA_035555295.1 Caldimonas sp. | reverse complement strand
TGCCTCGACCTTGAAGTCGGGCGACTGCGCGGCGGCGACGCGCTCGAATTCGTGCGTCGGATCGAACGGCCCCGCGGCCGCGGGCTCCACGGTCGGTGGCCGATCCGGCGCCGCCACGACGACCGGACCGGCCACCGATGCGGCCGTGGCCGGGGCGGGGGCCGCAGGCGTCGCTGTCGCCGCCGGCACTGCCGCCGTCGTCGCGACAGTCGCTGGTGCAGGCGACTTCGAGCTGAGCCACCCGTACAGGCCACCGGCGATCGCCAGCACGGCGACGATGCCGACACCCGCGAACACCGGCACGCGGCTCTTGCGCGCGACGGCCGCACCGGGCGGCAAGGTGCCGGCTATCGTCGAAGCGCGGCCGCTGCGCCGTTCCGCCTTCGCCGGGTCGACCTCGCTCGCAGCCATGCCCAGGTCGTGGCGCAGATCGTCGATCGACTGCGTCCGCTGCTCCGGCTTGACGACGAGCGCCCGGTCGATGGCATCGAGAAACTCGGGGCTGTAGCGTCCGGCGCCAGCTTGCACCATCGGCACGTAGTTGTCGTTCATCAGCCGCCCGACCGAAGTCGGCGGCGTCTTGCCGGTGATCGCGAAATAGACGACGGCAGCCAGCGCGTAGACGTCGGTCCACGGCCCCTGCTTCATTCCCGGCACTTCTGCGTATTGCTCGACAGGTGCGTAGCCGGGCTTGAGGATCACGGTGAGCGCCTGCGTCATGTCGCCGATGACGCGCCGCGCCGCGCCGAAGTCGAGCAGCAGCGGCCGGTTGCTGCCCTTGAGCAGAATCACGTTGTCGGGCGCGATGTCACGGTGATAGCACTGCTCGGCGTGGATCACGGCGAGCGCCTCGCTGAGCGGCTCGAGCAGCTCGCGCAGCCAGGCCTCGTCGGGCGGAGCACCCATCTCCTTCAACTGATCCTTGAGGGTGATGCCTTCGTAGAACGGCATCACCATGTACGCCGTGCCGTTCGCTTCCCAGAAGCGATAGACCTTGACCAGCGAAGGATGATCGAACTGGGCGAGCAGGCGAGCCTCGTTGACGAAACTCTTCAGGCCGGCCTCGAAGGTCTCGCGATGCCGCTCCGACTTCACCGACACCTGGGTGCCGCCGACGCGCTGCGCCAGCGACGACGGCATGTACTCCTTGAGCGCGACGCGCCGGCCGAGCGAGTGATCCTCCGCCAGATAGACGATGCCGAAGCCGCCTTCGCCGAGGACCTTCGTGATCTCGAACTCGCCGAGATAGAAGCCCACCGGCAGCATGTTGCCGCCTTCCTGCGCAGGCGGACGGGCCGGGCGCGGCCGAATGACGGTCGCGTCGCCGTCGGGAGCGAACGCCTCGGGCGGCGGCGCGATCTCGGTGCGCTGCGGCGCGACCTGGGTCTTCTGCGCTTGCGGCGGAAGGATTCGCGTCCGTTGATCGTCGTCGTTGCTCATCGGCTCAACGCGCCTTCTCGTCGTCCGGCGCGACCGGCGGGCCGCCGAACAGGTCGAGGATGTCCGGATCCTTCGGCCGACCTTCGTGCGGCGCCTGAGCTTCATCCGACTCCGGCGACTCCTCGGTCGCCGCCAGTGGTGTGGGCCGGACGCCGAACAAGGCGAGCACGTCGTCGGTCTTCGGCGCGTTCGACTCCAGCGACTCTTCGGTCGCCGCCGGCGGCGTGGGCCGGACGTCGAACAAGGCGAGTACGTCGTCGGTCTTCGGCGCGTGCTGCGGATCGGCGTCGGCAGGAACCGCCTCTGCGCCGACGCCGAACAGGGCAAGGATGTCGTCGTTCCGGGCCGAGGCGAGAACCGGGTCCTGGCCGCTCGTCGGCGCGGCCGCGCTCTGGAACAGACCGAGCAGGTCGGTCTCATCGGCCTTGCCGAGCCCCTCCTCGACGAGCGGCGAGGACAGCACCTGCGGAAGGGTCATCAATCCGTCGTCCTCGAGCGGCACGCCTCTTGCCGCCGCGCCTCGAATCGGACCCCTCCCGGCGCCGCCGAACATGTGCGCGAAATCGTCGCGACTCGGCAACCCTTCGCTGACGAGCAGTTGCCGTCGCCCCGGAACATCGGCGAGCCAGAAGGCGACGCCGCGCGGTCCGGGAGGCGCGGCGATCGCCGGCGCCGGGCGCGGCGCGCTGCACAGGACCGCCGCGAGCTCGAATCGGCTGGAGACCGAAGCGATGTCGATGAAACCGCCGCCGCGGGCCAGCGCCTGCGCCATCGCATCGCGGACTGCAGCCAGACGATCTTCGGCCGCTGCTGCCGCGTCGTCTCCTGGCGGCGCCAGCTCTGCAAGGGCGCGTTCGAGATCGTCGATGGTCCAGTCGCTTTGCAAGGCATCGAGCGCCGTGTCTTCGAGCCGGTGCATCCAGACGAGCAGCGCATCGAACTCCGCCGCGATGCCCGGAACGCGGGGCAACGATGCCGCCAGCGTCAAGGGAAAGTGGCGGCCGACCCGATCGACCGAGGGCATCAGCACGCCGGCGAAGACGCGATCGGTATCGACGCCGGGAAGCACGCCCGGAGAAAGGACGAAGCGCCACGGCGGCGCGTTCATGTAGGCGTCGAGCCACTCCTCGCCCATGGCGACGCGCAGCGCCTGCAGCGCCTCGCCGAGCCACAGATCCCAAGGCTCGATGAAATCGGCCTCGAGACGGCGCGACGCGAAGTCGCCGAGCGTGGGCAGTTTGCCGTACCACCCGGGAATGGTCGCGACGTCGCTGGCACCGCTCATAGCGACCCGGGGCAACGAAACTGCTGGATCTCGCGCAGGCGAAACGGATTGACGACGCTGTTCGACGTGACCTCGAGGCGTGTGCGGCGGCCCTCGAGAAGCATCGGGACGATGAAGCGCTCGGGCTGTGCCGTCGGCTGCACCTCGAAGCGATCGAAGATGCGAAACAGCGCCCAGGGTCCGTCAGCGGTGAGCGTCGTGGTTCCCGGCACCGTGGTGATCTTGATCTGCGAAGCGACGCGCGCGCTCGGCCACTGCACCGTCACCGGCGTCGTGTTGCCGGCAAGGAATTTCATGACCACGCCGTCGATGTCGAGGTTGATCTCCTTGAGGCCGTCTTCCATCTCGAGGGCGCGGATGTCGACCTTGAACGACGGAGCCTTGCCGCCGCCGCGGAAGAACACATCCTTGATGCGCGCCGCCCGCTGGAAGTCGGCGAGGGCCGCCGCGTTCACCGGCTTGGAACCGTCGCCGACCGGCCTGAAGGTCCACGGAGTGGTTCCGATATCGACCAGGGGAGCGAGCTTGCGGGTGAAGAAGTCGTCGAGCATGCCGCCACCGCCGAAGAGCTGCGCGAAGTCCTCGGGCAGGACGTCGGCCTTCGAGCTGCCGGTGAACGGGTAGCGGCCGGTGATGGCGCGATTGCAAAATTCGCTGATCGGCTTGAGGTCGCTCGTCAGGCCCTGCCGCTCGACGACGCGGCCGCTCGTCGCCGCGGCGCCGGCAAGCTTCTCGACGATCGAGCGCGCCGGCTCGGGCAGCTGCCCTGCCGCCGCGGCGATGCGCTCGCCGCCGCCGCTGGGAGGCGGTGCCGATTTGCTCTTCTGCGCCGAGTCGACGGCAGCCAGCTGCACGTACACGTCGTTGAGCATCTTCAGGATGTCGTCCATCGGCGGCGGTTGCCCGGCCACCAGGCGATGGATCGGCGCGAAGTGATCGTCGACCATCTGCTCGAGCGGCGGCCCTTGCGGAGCGCCCGCGTCGGCGCCAGGCACGTTCACCTTGCCGAGGACGGCCGCCATCTCGCGCTTTGCCTGGGCGGCCTTCTGGTCGATCTGACCGACCTGGGTCACCGACGAGGCGGCTGGATCGACCTTCGGCTGCACGAGCGTCGTCTCGCGCGCGACGCCGCGCAGGAAGGCGGCGAGCGGCGAATCGACGCCCGACAGGGTACGCGCCACCTGCAGGCTCTTGTCGAGCCCGTCGAGCTTGACGACGCGCACGTCGGCGATGTACTGGTCCCAGACCTTGATGTACTCCTCGAAATAGAGGCGGCGCACGCGGTTCGTCAACTCGACGTTGGCCTTGCCGAGCGGAAGCGACTTGCTCGCCTCGGTCGGGCGCAGGCCGAGCACCCAGCTTTCCTCCGAGGCCAGCTGTCGCGTCGCCTTGTCGACCGAGGTCTCGAAAGCCTTGCGATAGCCCTCGCGCGTGTACAGGCCCGGGATGCCCTTGGTGAGCGGCTCACCGCTGACCCGCTCGAACACCTGCAGGGCCGATGGCCCGCCCGCGCCGGCGACGCTGAACGGCGGAAAGTCGGCACCGACCTGGGCGCGCTTGAGACGGCTGAAGACGCGGTACTCGAGCGGATAGGCGACGAGCATGTCGCGTACCCCGGCGACGAGGTTCTTGTCCATCGGCGCGGCCGGCTGCGGAGCGCCGCGGGCGAGCATCGCGTCCAGATGCTGGTCGAGCGCCTGGCGTTGCTCGGGCGCGAGGCTGCGCTCGAGCGCCGCGTCCCAGTCGATCCCGACATAGGCTTTGAACGCGTCGGCGTCGAACTTGCCGGGCGTGTAGAGCATCAGGTAGTTCTTCAGGCTCTCGTAGGCCTGCTCGAGGTTGTCTCGATTCACGGCACGCAGGCGCTCCTCGAGGCGGCGAACGACGCGCGGCATCAACGCGTGCTCGAGGAGGCGCTGGTAGCCGAGGTCGGCGGCAGCATCGAGCTTCTTGCCCTGATAGAGGCCGAGCGACATCGTCAACGGTGGCGATTCGAGCGGGAATTCCGCGGGCTGCGCTGCTGCACGGACGGCGCTCAGCACCGGCGGCAGCGGCGTCACGTCGCCCGAGGTCGCCGGAGGAAGGCTCTCGACGGCCTTCTTCAGATCGGGAAGCTTGGCGTCGATCTCGGCGACATAGTTCTTGTTGCGCCCGTAGCTCAAGACCCAGCCGGCGATCAGCGCCACGCTGACGAGCAGGATCAACGCGAAGCTCGCGAAGCGCAGGCGTCCGCGCCGGCGCTCCATCGCGCGGTTCTCGCCGACCAAGCCCTGCTCGGTGAAGACGACGTCCTTCAGCAGGCGGTTGAGGAAGAAGCTCTTGCCGCGTGCCGCCGCCGGCGGCGCCAGACGCCGCTCGATGCCGAAAGTGCGCGCCAGCGTCCCGAGCACGCGGTCGATCGGCGTGCCCTCCTGCGTGCCGCTCGTGAAGTAGACGCCGCGCAGCAGCGGCCTTTCCTCCATCGTCCCACCGGCGCTGAAGACCTGTTCGAGAAAGCCGCCGAGGAGGCCGCGCAGGCCGGCGAACTGCTGCGGGAAATTGAAGATCGCGGCGCGCTTGAGAACCTCGTGCTCGGCGTCCATGAGAGGCACGACGCGGTCGCGCAGGCGCTTCTCGAGGGCCGAGAACTCGGAGCCGAAGTTGACGAGCGGATCGTCGGTGCCGGTCGGCGCGTACGGGAAGCTGAAGCCCCAGACCTGATTGCGCTCTTCCTTGCTGAGGGCGCCGAAGCTTTCGTTGAACCCGGCGATGAGGTCGGCCTTGGTGACGAGTACGTAGACCGGCGCGCGCACGCCGAGCTTTTCGGCCAGCTCCTGGATGCGCGCGCGCAGCTTGGCGGCGTGGTCCTTGCGCTCGACGGGCGTCTGCTGCAGCAGGTCCTGGATGTTGACGGTGAGGAGCACGCCGTTGATCGGCCGGCGCGGGCGCGACTTGCGCAACAGCGCGAGAAAACCGTCCCACGCGCTCGCGTCGACCTGTGAGTTCGATTCCTGCGTCGTGTAGCGGCCGGCCGTGTCGATGAGCACCGCTTCGTCGGTGAACCACCAGTCGCAATTGCGCGTTCCGCCGACGCCGCGAACGCTGGCGCCGCCCATCTTTTCGGCGAGCGGGAAGGTCAGGCCGGCGTTGAGCAGGGCCGTCGTCTTGCCGGAGCCGGGAGCGCCAATGAAGATGTACCAGGGCAGCTCGTAGAGGAAGGCACCGCGCTTCCAGCCGGAGCGCTTGCCCGGCGCCTTCTTCAGCACGTCGAGCGCCTGCGTGAAGCGTTCGTTCAAGGTCGCGAGCTCGCGATCCGAAGTGCTCGGGCCCTTCGTCATGCCGTCGACGAGGGCAGCGTTGGTCCGCTTCTGGCTCAGGAAGCGGAACACCGAGCGCAGGATCAGCAGCAGGAAGAGGACGCCGATGATCGTCACCCGCACCCAGACGGGATCGAGAGGATGGGCTTCGCCGATGCCGATGAGAGGCCCGACCCACCACACGATCGCCGAGAGCGCGAGAACGCCGACCAGCGCAAGAAAGGTCGGATGGATCAGGAAGCTCAGGAACTTCTTCATGCGGCGCTCGGCGGAACGATGAGCGTGATCTCGACGCGGCGGTTGCGGGCGCGACCGGCCGGTGTCGCGTTCGACTCGACGGGCTCGGCGTCGGCCTTGCCCTCGGCGCGCATCCGCTCGGGCTTGACCCCCGAATCGGCAAGCAAGGACTTGACCGCGTTGGCCCGGTCCTGCGACAGATTCCAGTTCGACGGATAGCGCAGGGTGTGGATCGGCGTGTTGTCGGTGTGCCCGGTGATGAGCACCGTGCCCGGAGTCGCCTGCAGCCCGGCGGCGATGCGGGCGAGCAGCGGCTTGGTGCGATCGGCGATCACCGAGCTGCCCGGTTCGAAAAAGCCGTCACCCTTGATGATGACGATCGAGCGATCGGAAAGATCACGCACCTGCACCAGGCCCTGTTCGACTTCCGGCTTGAGGAAGGTGGCCAGGCGCGGCAGCGCGGCCGGCGTGGGCGGCGGCGGCGGGGCGGTGATCGGCGCGGCCTTGACGTCGAGGCCTTGCAAGGTCGCGAACACGCCGTTCGAGCTGCCGTTGAGCGAATAGCTGAGCCCGAAATAGACGCCGAAGAGGACGAGGCCGGCCAGCGAGGCCAGGACCCACATCGGCAAGCCGTCGCGCAATCTCGCCACCTTTGCAGGGACGCCTTCCCAGCGCGGCGACAGCGTCCGGTCGCCGTCGGTGCGGTTGCCGCGCAGCATTTGCGAGAGTCGCGCGCGCAGGCTCTCGAGCTGCGCCTTGCCGTCGTTGAGGACGCGGTAGCGCCCTTCGAAGCCGAACGAGAGGACGACGTACATCAGCTCGAGCAGGTTGCGATTGGCGGGAACGTTCTCGGCCAGCTTCGACATCAGCTGGAAGACTTTCTCGCCGCCCCAGGTCTCGTTGTGGAAGAGGACGAGCAGGCTTTGGGTCGCCCACGCACCCGAGCCGCCCCAGGGCGTGCTCGCGGCAGATTCGTCGAGCAGGGTGCAGAGTACGTAGCGCGCGGCGATGACCTGCTCGTTGGGCAGGCCTTCGGCGCGCGCCTGCGCCTCGAACTTGCGAACGCCGTCGGCGAGTGCGTCCTTCAGGCCCGCCGGGTTCGCGTGCTGCACCATGGCGCGAATCCGCGGCGCCGCGCTCAGGAGCGGCGACGCGGCAGAGACCAGCGGGTTGAGATTCGCGCTCATCAGCGCGTCGAGCGCCAGTGGCGCTTCCTTGCCGCCGCCGGGGTCCATACGCGGCGCGCCGCCGTGCCCGGCACCGCCCTGGGCACCTGCCGGTGCTCGTCCTGGAGCGGCGCCCGGCGCCCCGCCAGGCTGCGCACCACGACCTACGCCCGGCTTGATCACCGTGCGATCGGATTCGAAGGCAGCGAAGGGATCGTTCTCGCGTCCGGTGTCGCTCATGTCGTTTCCTGCAATTCGTTCGCCGAGATCGAGCGAGGATCGCTACGAAGACGCGAGGTCTCAGCCGCGAATGGCCCAGAACTCGAGTTCCAGGCCCGGGAATTCCCCTTGGATATGCATCGCCAGGCCGCCGGAGGCCTCGAGCTGTTTCCACAGCTCGTTGTTGCGCGTGTCGAGCTCGAAATAGTTGAAGCCGGCGTGATACGGGATCTGCCGCGGCGCGACCGGCAGCGGCCGCATCGTCACGCCGGGTAACTGCAGGTTGACCAGGTCGCGGATGCGCTCGACCGGGCCGATCTTCACCTGGGTTGGAAAGCGTGCGCGCAAGGCTTCGCCGGGAATCTGTGCCGCCACGGCGAGCACGAAGCTGGCGTTCCTCTGCAATTCCTTGTCGGCGATGATGGCGACGCGGATGCCGTACTTGCGGTCCTGCAGCTCGATCGGAATCGCCGTCTGCTCCATGACCATCGAAAGCGATTGGCGCAGGTCGTCGATGACCGATCGGAAGCAGCGCTGCAGATCGTCATGCAGGTATTCCGGGAAGGGCGGCGGGCGGCGCTTCTCACGGAAGGTCGCCAGGTCGCCGGCGAGGCTGAGGCAGGCTGCGTAGAGCACCTCGGGGTGCAGAACCGAGCGCTGCTGCAGCTGCATGAAGAGCGGCTGCGAGCGGTTGACGGCTTCGAGGAGCAGGAAGTCGGCGATCTCGGCGACGCCGCCGCGCCCCGGCTGCGAGAGGCGCGCGGCGAGCGCCTCGCCGCGCTGATGCAGCAGGCCGCACAGCTCGCGCACGTAGCCGTCGAGGATCGGATGGCCTTGCGCATGCAGCATCGGCGGAATGTATTGCGTGTCGAGCACGAGCTTGTTGTCGGCGCGCCGCTCGACGACGCGGGCGATGCCGAGCGTCGCGTAGCCCTCGCCGGTATCGCGCTCGAGCATCAGGCGCAGGTTGACGCGCCCGATCTGGATCGCTGTGTCGCGGTCGACATTGGTGTTGCTGTCGCCGACTTCGACCTCGGCGACGCGATAGCGCGGACCCATCGAGCCGGCCGCCTGCTCGGCGTCGGACTCGACGATGCCGGGGCGCTGCAGCACGAGCGCGAGGACGACTCGTTCGTTGCGCGCATCCATCGGCAGGTCGAGCGCGGCGGGCGCGGCGTCGTTGCCCGGGATCGAGAAGGCGGTGCCGTCGGGCAGCACGCCTTGCGCCGAGTTCACGCTCAGCTTGCCGAGGGCGAGCGCGGCATCGTCGATCGAGACCGAGGTGAAACCCCAAGCGTGGCCGACGGTTGCGGCGAGACGCTGGCGCAGCTGATATTCGGTATAGCGGTCGTGCTGCTGGAAATGCTGGGGTTGCAGGAACATCCCCTCGGTCCAGACCACCTTGTTGTGCCAGGTCATAGCGGTTGCGTGAACTGTGACTTCCCGTGCGACTGTGGTTGGGAGTTAAGGCCCGAGCCGTTCTCTTCTTGCAGCAACATCCTTGCAAGGGGCGAGGCCCGAAGCTGGACGACAGCGACACACTTTACTTGAATGCGCCACG
>DATMGW010000265.1:0-7081 GCA_035555295.1 Caldimonas sp. | reverse complement strand
GCCGCCGCGAGCACCGGCGCAACGCCCTTGCCCGAGCCGCGCCCGGCCCCCGCGCCCGCTCGCTCGTCAGGAGCCGCGACCACCCCGTCCGGTGCGGCGGGCCGGGTCCACATGCGCACGCCCATCTCGCGCAGCATCGCGCGCTGCCGCTCAGTCCAGCGCATCGCCGCGCTCCTTACCGGCAACGATCAGGCTCATCACGACCGCGTCTTCGCGCCGTCCTTCGGGAGCCGGGTAGTAGCCCTTGCGAACTCCGGCGTCAACGAAGCCGAGCCGGAGATAGGTCGCACGCGCCTCGGCGTTGCTCTCGCGCACTTCGAGCCACAGGCGCCGCGCACCCTCCCTGCGGCACAGCCGCGCCATCTCGTCGAGCAGGCCGCGCGCATGGCCGAGCCGGCGCAGCGGCGGCGCGACCGTGATGTTGAGCAGGTGCATTTCCTCGACGCCGCGCATCGCGATGCAGTAGGCGATCAGCTCTCCGCCCGCGCCGTTGAGGGTCCAGGCCACGTAGCCGGCGGCGAGCGAATCGACGAAGTTGCCGCGGCTCCAGGGGAACGGATAGACCAGGGTCTCGAGCGCGACGACGCCGTCGAGCGCGGCCACCGTCATCGGCCGGACGACGGCGGCTTGGACGTCCGTCGTCGCGGTGCTGGCGAAGCGCGCGCTCATCGCTTCGCCTCGCGCTCGAGCGTCGTCTCGGCGACCTTGTCGCGAACGTAGAGCGGCAAGGCCTGCGCGGCGTCGACACCGGCACCGTCGCGCCAGGCCTGCGCCGCCAGCGCGAGCAGCGCGGCCGCGCTGGCGCTCGCGTCGGGCAGCGCGATCGCCGTCCCGGTCTCGAGCCGCCCGGCAAAGGCGCGGATCGCATTGCCGGCGACGACCTGCGCCGGCGCGCCTCGCCAGTGCGCGGCCAGCTGCGCGCAATCGCCGAGCATCGGCGCGTGCAACGTCGCCCAGCGCCCGCCGGCGTAGGCGTACTCGGCGGCGTAGATCTGGTCCATGCGAGCGTCGATCGTGACCCAGACGCGAAACTCCGGCGCGCCACCGCGCGCGTCCTCGGCGACGACGAGCAGGCTGTCGATCGGCAGCACCGGCTTGGCGGCGCCGAACGCCAGCCCCTGGGCGACCGAGCACGCCGTGCGCAGGCCCGTGAACGCTCCCGGGCCGCGCCCGAAGGCGATCGCGTCAAGGTCGCGCAGGGCCAGGCCGGCTTCGTCGAGGAGTCCGAAGATCGAGGCGATCAGCGTCGACGAAGCCCGCGCACCGCCGGCGCCGCTGAGCGAGCGGACGCGGCCGGCGTTCGCCACCGCGATCGTCATCGTCTCACCTGCGGTGTCGAAGGCGAGCAGCGCCGGGTCGCCCGAAACTGTCTGCTGCGGCGGCGCCATCGGACGAGTTTAGCGTCCGGCGCAGGGCTCCCCCTCGTGCGATGATCCTGCCGCATGAGGCTGGGCGCGTTCCGATGTTCAGGGCTCGCCGCGCTGGTTCTCGTCGCCGTCGTCGCCGCGTCGACCGCGGCCGCCGCGCCGCGGCGCGCGGGCAGCGCGGCCGGCTCGCGGGAGCTGCCGGCCGGCGTCGCGGCGGCGCTGGGGCGCGGCGCCGTGCCTGGCGATGCGCTCGTCGCCTGGGTCGCCGAAGTCGACGCGGACAAGCCCCGTCTCGCCTGGCAAGCCGATCGCCCGGTCAATCCGGCGTCGCTGATGAAGCTGGTGACGACTTTCGCCGGGCTCGAGCTGCTCGGCCCGGCGTTCACCTGGTCGACTCCGGTGTGGCTGCAGGGCCCCGTCGCCGCCGGGGTCCTGAACGGCGACCTCGTCATCAAGGGCAACGGCGACCCGAAGCTCGTCCTGGAACGGATCTGGCTGCTGCTGCGCCGCGTCCAGCAGGCGGGCGTGCGCGAGATCCGCGGCGACATCGTCGTCGACCGCAGCGCCTTCGCTCCCGGCGAGACGAACCCGGCGGATTTCGACGGCGAGCCGCTGCGCCCGTACAACGCGAACGCCGACGCGCTGCTTCTCAACTACCGGGCGGTGCTGCTCACCTTCACGCCCGACCCGGCCCGCGGCGTCGCCACGGTGAGCGTCGATCCGCCGCTCGCCGGCGTTCGCGCCGATACGAGCGTTGCGCTCGTCGCCGGGCCGTGCGACGACTGGCGCGGCAGCCTGAGGGCCGATTTCACCGATCCGACGCGCCTGACGCTGCGCGGCGCCTTCCAGGCAGCGTGCGGCGAGAAGGTCTGGCCGATCGCCTACGCCGATCCGAAGAGCTACAACGAGCGCGCGCTCGTCGGCATGTGGCAGGAGTCGGGCGGCAAGCTCGGCGGCGGCTTTCGTGAAGGGCCTGCGCCGCTCACGCCGCCGAGCTTCGAGTTGCGCTCGCCGGCCCTGGCCGAGGTGATCCGCGACGTCAACAAGCTCAGCAACAACGTGATGGCGCAGCAGCTGTTCCTCACGCTGGGTGCAACGCAGCGCGGCGCGGGAACGCCGGAGGCGGCGCGCGAGGTCGTCCAGCAGTGGCTGCACGGGCGGATCGGCGCCGCCGCCCGCGGCAGCGTCGTCGTCAACGGCTCCGGGCTCTCGCGCGACTCGCGCCTCAGCGCTCTCGCCCTGGGCCGGCTGCTGCAGGCCGCATGGGCGAGCCCGGTGATGCCCGAGCTCGTGAGCTCGTTGCCGATCGCCGGAATCGACGGAACGCTGCGCAAGTCGAAGGGCTCTCCGGGCCGCGCGCACCTGAAGACCGGGTCGCTGCGCGACGTCGTCGGCATCGCCGGCTACGTGCTCGCCGACTCGGGGCGACGCTACGTTGTCGTCGCGATCGTCAATCACGCCAACGCGAACGCGGCCCGCCCGGCGCTCGAAGCGCTCGTCGACTGGGTCGCCGACGACGCGACGGTCGCCGCGCCGCCGGGCCGATCGCACTGAGAACCTGTCCGCCAACAAGGCAGCCCTCCTGCGCAAGACTCAGAACGGATTGTTCCTCGCCCGGATCGCGGCAAGATTGCCGAGCGAGAGCTGGCCGCCGGCCGACAGGTGCCTGTCGTCGGCCCACAGATAGCTCGTTGCGTTGCCGTTGGAGATGAGCGTGAGGTTGGTGCAGTCGAGGACCGAAGGCGGGCTGAGCATCGATTGGCCCAGGTCGCAGACGCCGTCGATCGTGTCGTTGAAGCCGTCGAGGCCCGGATTGACGGCGACCGACTCGACCAGCTCGTCCATCGTCACCAGGCCGATCTTGTGCCCGTCGTTCGTGATGTTCGAGCGCAATGCCGTATTGAAGGTCGACACGAGGCGAATGATCAGAGCCTGGCGGTCGATGTCGATGTGCGCCATCTTCTCCGTGTAGGCGTAGGGCGAATAGCCGACGTCGGGAATCGTCGAGATGACGACCTTGGCGCCGGCATCGGCCAGGCGATTGACCTGGCGGGCGACCTCCGTGCCGGCGGCCTGGACGTTCGCCGTCAGGACCGGCTCGCTGACCGACGGGTACTGGGCGTACTGCTCGAGCACGTCGTTGACGCCGACCAGCACGGTGACCATGTCGCCGGCCTGGATCGGGCTTTCTGCGCTTTGCGCGTCGATCTGCGCCGCGATGTCGGCCGCCTTCGCCCCGAAGGTGGCGCGTATGCGGCTGGGCGGCGAGTCGACCGGCGTCGGACCCGGGTTGCACTGCGGAAAGACGATGCCGCCGAAGGCTCTGCCGACGGTCTGGATCCAGAGCGGAAAGCCAAAACAGTCGATCGTCGAATCGAGCGCCGTCGCGTTGACGCTGTACTTGCTTCCGTTGCCCGGGCTGTTGGTATCGTCGATGACGTTCGTCTCGTCGCCGAAAGCGATGATGCGCGTCGGCGTGAAAGAGTTCGCCTGCCCGCCGCCGCCGCACGAGGCAAGGAGCAGCGCCGCAGCCAGCAGGCTGCAGCCGCTGACCGCGCGGCGGACTTCACTGACATTCAATCTCATTCATCACTCCAGGAGCGGGGAAGGCGCGCCGCGGGCGATTCAGGTCGCAGCGGCGCGAACGAGCCGGTCGCGCACGCCCTCCCATTCGGGGCCCGGCGGCGGTTCTTCGACCCAGATGAGATGCACGCCCTCGCGATCGAGTTCGCGCAGCACCGAAAACAATTCGTGCGCAGCCTGTTCGGGCCGCGCCGGCATGCGCCGGTGCTTGACGCCGGTCGCGACGCCGGACGGCACCGAACGCGAATATACCGCCAGGCTGATCGGCTCCGATCCGAGCAGGTCGAGCGCCGTCTTCAGCATCGGCGTCGACATCAGTCGCAGCGTCGCTTGCGGCGCGTAGTGCGCCGCCAGCGTGCCGGGGGCGCGCGGCGAGGCGGCGTCCGGCTCGGCCAGCGGCTGTCCCGCCGCAGCCTCGATCCGCTCGCGCGTCAACACTCCCGGACGCAGCAGCACCGGCCGCTCCCCCGAGCAATCGACGATCGCCGATTCGATCCCGAGCCGCGCCGGCCCGCCGTCGAGCACGACGAGCTCGGGGCCGAATTCGTCGACGACGTGCGCTGCGGTCGTCGGGCTGACGCGTCCGAAGCGGTTCGCGCTCGGGGCGGCGACGCCGGGAACGCCGCGCTCGCGCGCCGCGACGAGCAGCGAATGCGCGATCGCGTGCGCCGGGCTGCGCAAGCCGATCGTCGCCTGGCCCGCTGCGGCGACCTCGGCGACCCCGTCCCTGCGCCGCACGACGACGGTCAGCGGCCCCGGCCAGAACGCCGCGACGAGCCGCTCGGCAAGCGCCGGCAACTCGGCGAAGACCTCGGCGCCGGCCCGATCGGCGACGTGGACGATCAGCGGGTGGCCCGAGGGGCGACCCTTGCGAGCGAAGATCCGCGCGACCGCGGCATCGTCGTCGGCGCGCGCGCCGAGGCCGTACACGGTCTCCGTAGGGAAGGCGACGAGCTCGCCGGCGGCAAGCTCGTCTGCGGCTGTGCCGATCGCGGCGGCGTCGTGTGCGTCGAGAAGCACGGTCTCAAGGGCTCTCGATACCGAGGATGACGGCGGCCGACCGTGCCGCCGCGTCGGCGTCGTCCGGGCTCGCGGCGGTGAACGTCAGGTGGCCCATCTTGCGGCCGGCGCGCGCCTCGCGCTTGCCGTAGAGACGCAGATGCGCGCCGGGCAAGGCAAGCACGCGCAGCCAGTCGGGCTCGATGGCGCGGGCCGCGGCGTCGCGCAACCACAGCTCGCCGAGCAGGTTGAGCATGACCGCCGCCGAGTGCAGGCGCGGCGCGACGAGCGGCGCGCCCGTCATCGCCCGCACCTGCAGGTCGAACTGCGAGACGTCGCAGGCGTCGATGCTGTAGTGGCCAGAGTTGTGCGGCCGCGGCGCCATCTCGTTGGCGACGAGCGAGCCGTCGGCCAGGACGAAGAACTCGACGCACAGGACGCCGACGTAGTCGAGCGACTCGGCGACGCGACGCGCCAGGGCGGCGGCCCGGGCTTGCGTCGCCGCGCCGATTCCCTGCGCCGGGACGCGCGTCAGGGCGAGGATGCCGCGACGGTGGACGTTCTCCTGCAGCGGCAGCTGCACGACCTCGCCGCGGCCGTTGCGGGCGACGATGACGCTGACCTCGGCGTGCAACGGCAACTTCCTTTCCAGTACGCAGGCGACGCCGCCGAGGTCCCGGAAGGCGCTCGCGAGCTCACTGCGATCGGCGACGCTGCGCTGGCCTTTGCCGTCGTAGCCGAGGCGTGCCGTCTTCAGCAGACCCGGGAACAGCCCGGCGTCGACGTCGTCGAGGTCGCTCGCGGCGGCGATCGCGGCGTGCGGCGCGCACGGCACGTCGCAAGCGACGAAGGCGGCCTTCTCGAGCCTGCGATCCTGGCACCGGGCGACGCTGCGCCCGGCCGGCGCGACGGGCCGGCGCGCCGCGAGCAGGTCTAGCGCTTCGGCGGGGACGTTCTCGAATTCGGTCGTGATGGCGGCGCTGACGTCGGCCAGGCGCGCCAGCCCGCCGCGATCGAGGTAGGCGGTGCGGATGTGCTCGTCGGCGACGCGCCCGGCCGGGCTGTCGGGGTCGGGGTCGAGCACGGCGACGGCGTAGCCGCTTGCCTGCGCCGCATGCGCGAACATGCGCCCGAGCTGGCCGCCGCCGATCACGCCGAGGGTCGCGCCCGGCGCGATGAACGCCGGCGCCGCTTCGCCCGAGGAGCTCACTTCAGCTCGGCCGACATCGCCCGGGCCGCATCGGTCTGACGAGCCCGATACGCGTCCAGGCGGGCGCGCAGCGACGCGTCGTCGCTCGCCAGCATGGCGACGGCGAACAGGGCAGCGTTGCCCGCGCCGGCGCTGCCGATGGCGAAGGTCGCGACCGGAATGCCGCGCGGCATCTGCACGATCGAGTAGAGCGAATCGAGTCCCTGCAGATGCCGGCTCGCCACCGGAACGCCGAGCACCGGAACCGTCGTCTTCGCAGCGAGCATTCCGGGCAGATGCGCAGCGCCGCCGGCACCGGCGATGATCGCCTTCAGGCCACGCCCCGCCGCCGCCTCGGCGTAGGCGTACATGTCGTCGGGCATGCGGTGCGCGGAGACGACGCGTGCCTCGTAAGCGATGCCGAACTCGGCGAGAATCTCGGTGGCGGCGCGCAGGGTTTCCCAGTCGCTGCTGGAGCCCATGACCACGCCGACGACCGGGGGGGCGCTGCTCACAGGCTTCGCTTCCGGTTGCTCGGGGAGCCTTGAATTGTAGGCGGCACGGCTTCATTTCCCGCTCGCGAGGTCGCGCGGGCGCGAAGACCGGGCCCACCATCCGCAGCGGCGAAAGCCGACCGCGCCACGAACACCGCTGAATCCTTTCCCGCGACGCCGACACCATGCAGGACATCACGCACCAGAACTTCGAAGCCGAGCTCGTCAACGCCTCGGTCGCACAGCCCGTCCTGCTCGACATGTGGGCGCCGTGGTGCGGCCCGTGCAAGGCGCTCGGCCCTCTGCTCGAAAAGCTCGAGGTCCAATACGCCGGCCGCTTCAAGCTCGTCAAGCTCAACACCGACGAAGAGCCCGAGATCGCGGCACAGCTGTCGCAGATGTTCGGCGTGCGCAGCATTCCGTTCTGCGTCCTCTTCAAGGGCGGCCAG
>DATMGW010000264.1:0-4584 GCA_035555295.1 Caldimonas sp. | reverse complement strand
ACCAGCGGGTGGCGCACGCCCTGGCGCAGGCCGAACCGGCGGCCGGACGCCTGCACTGGGAAGGGCGCTTCGTCGAGGCCCTGCGGTCCGGCTTCGTGCCCGCCGGGCGGATCCAGTCGGCGGCGGGAACGGGCTTGTCGGCGACGCTGATCAACTGCTTCGTCCAGCCGGTCGGCGACTCGATCGCCCACACCGAAGACGGCCATCCCGGCATCTACACGGCGCTGACCGAAGCGGCGGAGACGATGCGACGCGGCGGCGGCGTGGGCTACGACTTCTCGCGCATCCGGCCGCGCGGCGCCTGGGTCGGCAGCACGCGCAGCAGCGCCTCCGGCCCGGTCAGCTACATGCGCGTGTTCGACCGCTCGTGCGAGACGGTCGAGTCGGCTGGGGCGCGGCGCGGCGCGCAGATGGGCGTGCTGCGCTGCGATCACCCCGACATCGAGGAGTTCATCCGCGCCAAGGACTCGGGCGACCTGAAGAACTTCAACATCTCGGTCGGCGTCACCGATGCCTTCATGGAAGCGGTGCAGGCGGGAACCGAGGTCGAGCTCGTGCACCGGGCCGAGCCGGGCGCGGCGCAAAAGGCGGCCGGCGCGTACCAGCAAACGCAGCCGGGAGGCGGCGGCCCGTGGGTCTACCGCAAGCGGCCGGCGCGCGAGCTGTGGGACCGGATCATGCGGTCGACCTACGACCATGCCGAGCCCGGCGTGCTCTTCCTCGACCACATCAACCGCGACAACAACCTGTCCTACTGCGAGAGCATCGCCGCGACCAATCCCTGCGCCGAGCAGCCGTTGCCTCCGTACGGCTGCTGCTGCCTCGGCTCGATCGACCTGACGCGCTTCGTGCGCGATCCTTTCGCCGACGCGGCGCGCTTCGACGAGGCGGCATTCGTCGCCGTCGCCCAGGTCGCGACGCGGATGCTCGACAACGTCCTCGACGTGACCGTCTGGCCGCTGCCGCAACAGCAGGAAGAGGCGCGCAACAAGCGCCGCATCGGCCTCGGCTTCACCGGCCTCGGCGACGCGCTGGTGATGCTGAACCTGCGCTACGACAGCGCCGCTGCGCGGGCGATGGCGCGCCGGATCGCCGAGCTGATGCGCGACGCCGCCTACGAGACCTCGGTCGAGCTGGCGCGAGAGCGCGGCACGTTCCCGCTCTTCAATGCCGACCTGTACCTGAGCGGGTCGACCTTCGCTGCACGCCTGCCCGCGCCGCTGCGCGAGCGCATCCGCAGCCACGGGCTGCGCAACTCGCATCTGCTCTCGATCGCACCGACCGGAACGATCAGCCTCGCCTTTGCCGACAACGCCAGCAACGGCATCGAGCCCGCGTTCAGCTGGAGCTACACGCGCAAGAAGCGCATGCCCGACGGGAGCGCCCGGGAGTACATCGTCGAAGACCATGCCTGGCGCCTCTACCGGCACCTGCACGGCGAGGCGGCACCGCTCACCCCGGCGTTCGTGACGGCGCTCGAGATGAGCGCACAGGCGCACGAAGCGATGGTTGCGGCGGTGGCGCCGTACGTCGACACGGCGATCTCGAAGACCGTCAACGTCCCGGCCGACTACCCGTATGCCGACTTCCAGCACCTGTACCTCGAAGCCTGGCGGTCGGGGCTGAAGGGGCTGGCGACGTACCGGCCGAACAGCGTCCTCGGCGCGGTGCTGAGCGCCACGCCGGCAGTGGCTTCGGAGGCGATCGCACCGCTACGCATCGACGACGCGAACCGGCGCCTGGCCGTCGAGAAGCTCCCGGCGCCGGTGCTCTCGTCGCTGCGCTGGCCCGGACGCCCGGAGCTGCCGTCGGGCAACCCGGCGTGGACCTTCATGGTCCACTACCCGTTCGGCGACTTCGCCCTGTTCGTCGGCGAGCTCGCCTCTGCCGACGGCGGCGCCGCGCAGCCGTTCGAGGTGTGGATCAACGGTGCCGAGCAGCCGCGCGGCCTCGGCGCCCTCGCCAAGACGCTGTCGATGGACCTGCGCGCCAACGATCCTTCGTGGCTGCAGCTCAAGCTCGACGCGCTGGCGACGGTGGCGGAAGAGCGCGACTTCGACATGCCGTTCCCTCCGCATGGCGAGAAGCGCCTCTTCCCGGGCGTCGTTGCCGCGACCGCGGCCGTGATCCGCTGGCGCTGCGAGCAGCTGAAAGCCCTGCCCGGCCAGGGCCGCGGCGGCGCGACGCCGGTGATGGACGCGATGTTCAGCATCGACGAGCCGCACACCGGGCCGTCGGGAACGCTCGCCTGGGCCGTCGACATCGACAACCCGGCAACCGGTGAATCGTTCACGCTGACTCTGAAGGAAGTCACGCTGCCCGGACCGGACCGCGGCACCGTGACGCGCCCGTGCGCGATCGGTTTTTCGGGCAACTATCCGCGCGCCCTCGACGGCCTGGCGCGCCTGCTCTCGCTCGACATGCGCGTCATCGACCCGGCCTGGATCGGAATGAAGCTGCGCAAGCTGCTCAACTATGCCGAGCCGCTGGGCCACTTCATGGCTTTCGTTCCCGGCCTGCCGCACGGCGAGCGCCGGCAGCAGACCTGGCCGTCGACGGTGGCCTACCTGGCGCGGCTCGTCATCCACCGCTACGCGATGCTCGGCGTCCTCAACGAGGAGGGCTTCCCGCTTCGCGACATGGGGGTTCTCGAAACCTCGCGCGACCCGGGTGAGCGCACCCGCCTTCTGGCCGGGAAGGTATGCACCGAATGCGGCAACGCGACCGTGATCCACAAGGACGGATGCGACTTCTGCACCGCCTGCGGCGATATCGGGCAGTGCGGCTAGGCAGCTCGCCGAGATAGAGGGCTCGCACGGCTGCACAGGTTGTAGGTGGGCTCCGACGATCCAACGTCCACTCGGCCGAGGGACTCGGCGAGGAAGCAGGAACAACATCGGGTCTTCGACCGACACGAAGTCTGTCGGCTCGCCATCCCCGCGATGGCGACCGGCGATCGAGTGATCAGGAACAGGAGATTCGCATGGAAACGATCAGCACGCAGACATGGATAGTGGTTGGCGTCGCCCTGGCGGTGGTGGTAATCGCCCTGGTCGGAGCCTTTCTCTACCAGAAGCGGCAGTCTCGCCGGCTCGAACAACGCTTCGGGCCGGAATATGGCCGCGCCGTCAACGAGCTGGGCACCCGGGCCAAGGCCGAAGAAGAACTCAAGACGCGCGAAAAGCGGGTCGAGCGTTTGACCATCGTGGCGCTGAGTGCAGCGGATGCCGCCCGGTTCGCCCAGGCCTGGAAGGCCCTGCAAGGCAACTTCGTCGATGACCCCAAAGGGGTCGTCGTCCAGGCCGACCAACTGGTTCGTGAGCTGCTGCAAAAGCGCGGTTACCCGATGGCGGACTTCGAGCGGCGCGCGGCCGACATCTCGGTCGATCACCCTGCCGTCGTCGCCAACTATCGGGCAGCGCAGGCCATCGCGGCGCGCGACAAGCGGGGCGAAGCCGACACCGAGGAGCTACGCAAGGCAGTGGTCCACTACCGCGCTCTCTTCGATGAGCTGCTCGAAGTCAGGCAAGACAAGCCGCGCGCCGTGCCGGCACAGGCGATGGAGGTGCAATCATGAGCGTCGAGCTATCGGAAAAGGGTCCCGTCACCGCCGTGGTCGCTGCCGGGGAGCCGTCGAAACTGGAAGACCCGGTCACCGCACCGCAGCGCGACGAACGCGCCACCGCGAAGCAGGATCGCCCGGTGAATAGTGCAGACGAGCCGCTCGCCGCGCTGTTCTCGCCGGAGGCGGCGAGCTCCTTTCGCGCTCGCTGGGACGCGATCCAGATCGGTTTCGTCGACGACCCGAAGGAGGCGGTGCACCAGGCCGACACGTTGGTCGACCAGGTGATGACGAGTCTGGCGGAAACCTTCTCCAGCGAGCGCCCCGGGCTCGAGGGCCAGGTCGCCGCGACGGAACAGGCGTCGACGGAAAATCTGCGCATCACCTTGCGGCGCTATCGCTCCTTCTTCCAGCGCCTGCTGTCCCTGTAGGAGTGCGCGCCGGCTCGCCCCGGCGGGGCACGCCGGCTCGTTCCGCCTTGCCAACGACGGCGGGATTTCCCGGTCCGCCGAATCGACGTCTGGCGCGTTGACGGTGCAGCACAGGCGACGAGCAGTCATTCCTGTCGTCCATGCTGTGCGAAGAAACGTAGTCTTTCGTAAAGCTCGCGTCGGTGCGGCACCAAGGGAAGCTGAGAGGGCTAGGCTGCCGGGCTGAGTGCGCCGCGTCTCCCTTCTACCTGGGTCCTTTGCGCTGCGCGAGCGGGTGCGGGTCGTGGAGCAGTCGTGTCCTTCCTTCGTCTGGTGACGTTTGCGGCGTGGGTCGGATGCCTGACGGGCACGGCGGGACCGGCCGCGGCCCAACCGGCCGAGAGTTCGCGAATCCGGCAGAACACCGCGCCCGTCGTCGAGGGCTTCGACCTCGAGCGGGTCGCCGAGCTGTCGTCCGGCGTGTCCCTCAACTTCAGCGTCTACGGCAGCCCGCACGCGGCGGTGACCCTGGCCATCGAAGGCGGCCGCCGCCTCGTCGACCTGCCCGAGACCGAGCCCGGGATCTACGAAGGGAGCTACATCATCGACGCG
>DATMGW010000263.1:0-8806 GCA_035555295.1 Caldimonas sp. | reverse complement strand
CCTGCATTCGTTGTGCCGCCGTGCCTTCTCGGCTGCGATGATCGGCCTGATCGCCGGGGCGCTGTCGGCGAACGCGCAGGCCCCCACCGGCAAGCCCGATCCCGCCGCCGCGGCAGCGGCCGAAGCTTGCGAGCGGGCGGCGCGGCAGGAGCTGGCCGGGAAAGACTTGCACCCGGTCGAGGTGACGTTCAACGCCGCGACCGTGCAACGGGACCTGTCGAACGACAGCCAGATCGTGCTGCGCGGCGCCGGCCACTGGCGCGGGCCCGGCGGCGTGCGCAGCTTCAACTACAGCTGCAACGTCGACCTGCGCACTTCCGAAGCGGTGGGTCTGGTGATGCGCGATTCGACCCCGCCGGCCGCGAATGCCGCGCCGGCCCGCGCGCCGGCCGAGCCCGACCTGAGCGAGCTGTCGCTGGCGGCGTGCGAGTCGAGCGCCGTCGAAGCACTGAAGCAGCGCTGGCCGCGCGTCTCGGAGATCAGCTTCGAGAGCTCGACGCGGAGCTTTCGGCAGCAAAGCGCCAGCCAGGCCGAGTTGCACGGCAGCGGGCGCGCCGTCCCGGCGCCGCGCTCGCCGTCGACGGTGTTCGGGTTCGACTGCGAGATCGACCCGCGCGACGGCCGGGTGCTGCGCACGAGCGTCTCGGGGTGATGCACGCGGGCGGGATGCCTGTACACGCACCGCCCGCGCCGCCGAGCTAGGGTGGGCCCAGGAACTCCGAGATGGCCTGATTGGTCAGGTCGGCCCGGTCGGAAAACGTCATGTGCCCCGTTCCCGGAACGATCAGCAACTGGCCCTTCGGCAGGCTGCGATAAAGGGTGACCGTCTCTTCGATCGACGTGAAATCCTTGTCCCCCGCGATCACGAGCACTGGCGTCTGAATCGACTTCAGCGCGGCGACCTCGATGACGACGGGCGTGAGCCACAGCGGATAGGACTTGAGCAGCAACTTTTCCCACTGACCGGCACCGTCCGGCGCGACGGCCTGATAGTCGAGGCGGAAGTTGGGCGGCAGCTTTTCTTCGAACTGGCGCACCTTTTCGGCCAGTTGCTGCTGCGACCATTGACTGCGCCGTTGCAGCTCGTCCGGCGGCAGACCCGGGGTGAGGTTGGCTCCCGAGATGACGAGACGTCGCACGAGTTGCGGGTGGTCGTGGGCCAGGATGAGGCCGACGTTGCCGCCATCGCTATGTCCCACGACGTCGACGGGGCCGATTCCCAGCTGCTCGATGACAGCGGCCATGTCGTCGGCCATCGCCTGGTAGGTGAAGGGCCGCCCGTTGTCCGGGCTGTGACCGTGTCCCGGCCGATCGATGCCGATCACTTTCCGCTTTGTTGCGAAGTAGTCCTTCTGCTTGGCGAAACTGTTGTCGAAGTAGAGCAGGCCGCCGTGCAGGAAGACGAGCGGCGCCCCGCTGCCGAACGTCTCGACGTAGATCCTCGAGCCGTTCACCTCCAGGTAGCGATGAGTTTCGGCCGCACCTTCGGCGGAAACCGCCGGGGTCGCGCTCGCAACAAGTGCCGCGACGAGAACAACGCCAACGAGGCAACGCATCAACAGCTCCCGGTAGTCGGACGCGTCGCCGGATCGCGCCCGCAGCGCCTCGCGCATCCGGATCGCGTAGTGTGCAGCAAGGCGCTCGATTCTCTCTCGACATCGACCCCCGATCCCGGGTCGGAACAAGTCATCCCGGCAACACGACGGCCGCAAGCCCCAGGTCGCTCACAACTCCTTGTCGATCGGCAGCAAGCTCAACAACTTCGCTTCGTTTCGCTGTACATCGCTGCGCGCCGGTTCCGTGGCGTAGTCGACGGTGGCGGCGCCTTCCTGCGTGCGCCATGCCAGGCTCGGGGCGCCGCCGCCATTTCCGGCCGGTCGCAGCGCGACCGTGTAGGCATTCACCGGCCGCACCATGGCGTCGAAGCGAGCCGCCATCTGTTGCGCGAGCGCCGCAGAGTCGATGATCAATCCGATCTCGGTGTTGAGGTGCATCGAGCGCTGATCGAAGTTCATCGAGCCGATGAACAGCTGCTTGCGATCGAACACGAAAAGCTTCGCGTGCAGAGAAAAGTTTCCGTAGCTCGACATGGCTGCCGATTGACCGCTTCCCCTGGCGTCGCCGAGCAGCGAGCGAACCTCGTAGAGCTCGACACCGCTCTCCAGCAGAGGCGTGCGGTAGCGCATGTAGCCGGCCTGCGCCGCCAGCACGGTCGACGATTCGAGCGAATTCGTCAGGATGCGAACCCGCACGTCTCGCCGGCGCAGATCCTCGAACATCTGCATGCCCTCCTGACCCGGGATCAGGTACGGCGTGGTCATGAGGAGCTCGGACTGCACCGCCTCGACCGCCTTGGCCACGGGCCGGTGCATCAGCCTGCCGACCATCCAGCCCTTTTCGACGCGCTTCTTGTCCGGGCTGTCGCAGATCACCTGCGCGGGCGCCCAGACCAGGGGCAAGGTTTCCGAGAGCATTCCGGCAAGCGGCTCGCCCAGCGCGATGCGACTCGAATAGTCGTCGATCACCTTTGCCTTGGCCGGATCGGGTTGCTGGGCCGAGGCCTTGCGTGCCTCGGGCGAGGGCGCGTCGGCCGACCTGCCGCCGGCCAGCGCTTCGGCGGGAATGGCAATGGCGCTGTTCCAGTAGTCGTCGAAGGTAGCGGAGAGTTCCTTGACGATCGGGCCGGCAGCGAAGACGTCGTCGTCGGCGAACTGCGACGAGGGGTCGGCCTGGAAGTACTGATCGCCGATGTTTCGTCCGCCGATCAACGCGACTGCGTTGTCCGCGACGAACAGCTTGTTGTGCATGCGGTAGTCGAGCCGCGATGAGCTGAGCATGAACTCGAAAGCCCGGATGAGCTTGACGTGGCCCCGGTACATGAACGGGTTGAAGATGCGAACCTCGATGTGCGGATCGGCATTGAGCGCGATGATCTTTTCATCGCCGGCGACCGTTTCGCCGTCGTCGATCAGCACGCGCACACGAACGCCTCGTGCGGCCGCAAGCTGCACGGCGTCGGCCAGCAGGCGCCCGGTCTCGTCGCCGCGAAGGATGAAGTATTGAAGGTCGAGCGTGCGCTCGGCCGCATTCGCCATTTGCGCCCGGGCCAGGAATCCGTCGACACCGGCCGAGAGCAGGCGAAAGCCCGACACCCCCGGATGTTGCAGGGCCGAGCGCGCGACCTTCTGGCCGAGATCGGTCGTTTGCGGATCGGCGATCGCCACCGAAACGGACTTCGGCGCGTCGGAGCCCGGCGGCAGCGTCGCGCAACCGCTCAGGACCGCGAAGCCCAAGGCGAGAAATGCCAGCCGCGCAGTCATCCGCCGGTCGCCTTCGCGGATCATGGTCAGCGAAGGTGGCCGGCGTCATGCACGGCGGTGAATCCGGTCTTCGGACTCGAGCCGGAGCTCAGTCGTCCTTCTTGATCCTGATCCGGCTCTGCACCGAGGCCACGCCTTCGGTTTCGCGCGCGATCGCGACGGCCCGGTCAATCCTTTCCTGGTTCCTCGCGGTCCCGCTCAGGACCACCATGCCGTTGGCATCGGTGTCGACATGAACGTGGGCCAGGGTGCTCGGCTTTTCGGCCGCCAGCTTGGTCTTGATCTTGGTCGTGATGACGGAGTCCTTGACGAATGCAGTCGGATGCGCGCGGTCCGTATCGCCCTCTGCGGCGCGAACCGCGAAGGGGGCCATCAGGGTCGCGACGACGAAACAGGCGGTCATGAGTTTGGTTTTCATGGGTAGATCCTTGGTTTGGAGAATGGAGAAACCAGCGCGGCCAGCAGGGCCGCACGATTTCTCGCTACCCGCGGTTTGGGGCGCACCGATAGTGGCCGCCCTGCCCGGATCGCGCTATCGGACCATCGGCTGACCCGTTGTAGGCGAAGGACCGCAGGACCATCGATCGGTTGCCGCCGTCGCCAGGCAGGTGCACTGTCGCAGCGGCAGCGTATCCGGCGCTCGCCTCGTCAGGACTGTCCGGTTCGCCCGACGCAATACGGTCATTCGTCGACGCCACCGATTCACCTCCTCATCACCCACGCGCGTCACGAAAAGGAGATCTCATGAATGCCTTGTCGAAAGTCCTCGGACTCGTCCTGTTGTCGACGCTCGGCGCCACGCCGAGCCACGCCCGTCCCGGCCCGGCGCCGACCGCGCCCCGCCTCGCCATCAACCCGCAGCCGCTGCCGCCGAGTCACGACGGCTCGGCACGAATTGCGATCAATCCGCAGCCGCTGCCGCCGCGTCACGACGGCTCGGCGCGAATCGCGATCAATCCGCAGCCGCTGCCCCCGCGCAGCCCGGACCCCGCCCTGCGCACGATGCCGGCCAAACCGTACATCGGCGAGACCGAGAAGAACTAGCGCCGATCCGGGCGGCCCGGGCCACCACCGGCCCGGGCCCTCCTATGGAGCCAACAGGCCCTGGATCGCGGGGAGTTCCATCCCGATCTTCCCGAGCCTGCTCTTCGCCGCATCGAGCGCCCAGGGTTCGAACACCAGCTTCGACTTGACCATGCCGCGCTCGATGCCGATGTGCAGCAGCGTGATGCTGCCGGCCGTCAGCGTGTTCGTGAGCCGGGCCTCGGCCGGGCTCAGCGCCGAGGTGCCGTCGCCGACGTGGGCGCGCAACTCGTGCGGGCCTGGCGGCACCGTGACGCAGGTAAAGCGCGGGCTCTTGATCTGGGCCACCGTCTTGCCGTCGATCGCGAGGTCCACGCCCACGGCCTTGCCGGCGAAGCCGGTGCGGATGAAATAGACAAGTGCCTGGTTCGGCGGGCAAGCGAAGCTCAGCGCCCGGGCACGCGCCTCGGTGTCGGCCGGCACGGCGCGGCGGTTGCCGGCGCGCAGGTGAAGGATGAAGAAGGTCAGGATGCCCAAGGTGCCGGCGAGAAACTGGCCTGAGCTGCCGACTTCTTCGGAATGCAGCACCGCGCCCAGAAAGCCGAACACGAAGCCGACCGCAACGGCCACACCGGCGGCGATCAGCAGGTTGCGCAGGAGTTTGTTCATGAGAGTCTGCTCCGGTTGTTGACAAGGGAATGACGGACCCGGTCGGGCCTGCGTCGGATGAACGGATCGTCCGTGCGGGACCGGACATGCGATTCGGAACCTATCCGCCAATATGGCGGCCCTGCGCCACCTTGGTTCTCAGATGACGAGTGCGAGCATCCGCGGCAGCGCGACACCGGCGACGGCATGGAGGCGCTCGCGGGCCGAGCGATCGAGGCGCTCCGCTTCGCTCGCGGACCCGCTGTTGCGCAGAGCCTCGGCCTGGACCAACTCGACAAACAGGGCATCGGTCGGGTTCGGCCGCGCGCTCTTCAGCAGCAGCGCCTGTGCCTCTTCGATGAGCCTGCGGGCTGGAGCCGGCTGACCCAATCGCGCCCGCGCGAGCGCTTCCGTCAGCCTCGAGTGCGCGACCGCCGCGTCGTTGTCGGCGCCCTGCGCAAACGAGTCCGCCGCCTGCATCGCGGCTTGCGCCGCGGCGTCATGGTGCCCCTGTCCCGCCCTGGCACCGGCGAGGTACAGCAGGGTCGTTCCGCGTGCGCCGCCTTTCGTCAACCCGGCCTGTTCTTCGCGGGCCAGAACGTCCTCCAGCACCTGCGCGGCCTTGCCGTAGTCGCCGCTGTAGACCAGTGCCAGGCCGAGCCTGCGATCGAAGCCGCGAGCGATCGCTGGCGAGATGCCTTCGACCTTGTCCATCGCGCGTACCGATCGTTGCGCCATCGCATAAGCCTGGTCGGCGCGGCCGGTCAGGACGAGCGGAATCACGGCGAACGATTCGGCAAACCGCGTCGAGGAAGAGTCTTCGCCGCCCAGGCGCATGGCTCGTTGCACGCTGTCGTCGAAGGTCTGCGCGGCCAGGTCGAACCGGCCCTGGGAATCGAACAACAGCCCGAGCGTGCGCTGCGCCGCGACCGACATGGTGTTCGCCGGCCCGAGCAGGCGATCGGCGTCGGCAAGGCCTCGCTCCAGCAGTGCCTGGGCCGCCGGATACTGCTTGGCGTTCCACATCGCATAACCCAGGTCGACTCGCATCTCGGCAGCAGCGATCGCATGCGACGCATCCGCGCCGTCCAGCCTCGGCTCGATCCGTGCGATCAGCTGCTCCGCCTCGGTGGGTCGGCCTTGCTCGGAATACGTCGCGGCAAGCAGCGTTTCATAGCGCAGCAGCTCCCAGCTATCCGATCCGAATCGGGCCTCGAGTCGCGGCAGCAACCGAACAAGCAGGTCGACCGCTTCCGGGGTCCGATCGAGCATGACCAATTGCAGAGCCATGTGTCCCTCGATCAGCAACTCATCGCCGGCTCGCTCCTGGCGGTGCTGCTGCAGGACCGTGAGCGCCTTCTGGTAGGTCTCGTAGGCGACCGCGTGGTGATTCATTCCACCGTGCACGCGCGCCAGCGCATAGAGGGCGTCGCCGTAGCCGAGGCTTCCGGCGCCGTCGAGCCCGAGCGTCAGGTCGCGTTGCGCCTCGGCGAGCGGCAAGGCCTTGTTCTCTTCGCCGAGCTTGGTGTACAGATTGACGAGCACGCCGTCCAGCAACGCGTGGAGCCGGGGCTGGTCCGCGAGCTTGACGAGCAGATCGCGCTGCCCCCGATCCACCATCTGGCGCGCCGTCAATTCCCGGCCTTGGGCTTTCGCCGGGTCGGCTTCGTCGAAGAGGCCGATCAGGAAGTCCTGCACCGCCTGAGCCCGTTCGGCCTGCTTCGTTGCCTGTCGTGCCTGCCATACGGTACCCGCCAGCCCTGCACCGAGCGAAAGTGCGACGAGGGCGGTGACGGCGACGCCGACGCGATGGCGGCGGATGAACTTTCCGACGCGGTATGCCACTGCGTCCGGGCGCGCCAGCACTGCGGCGCCGTCCAGGTAGCGCTGCAAGTCCTGATTGAAGGCGTCCGCGGTCGGATAGCGGTTCGCGGGGTCCCTTTGCAGCGCCTTCAGGACGATCGTGTCGAGGTCGCCGCGCAGGGCTCGCGACTTCGCCGCATTGCCGGCGCCGCGCGCCGCGGTGCTCGGACGCGGCACGTCGATTTCCTGCAGGGCCCGCTCCCATGCGGCCGGTCCCTGGCGTTGCAGGCGATACGGCCGCACGCCGGCGAGCAGCTCGAACAGCAGCACGCCCAGCGAGTAGACATCGCTCGAAGTGGTGACCGCGCCAGCGCCGATCTGCTCGGGCGAGGCGTAGTCGGGGGTCAGCGCCTGCCCGGCATCCAGCGTCAGCTCGGTCGCCTCGGCCTGGCCGTCGACCAGCAGCTTGGCGATGCCGAAGTCGAGCAAATGCACCTGGCCTTGCTCGTCGACCAGTACGTTGGAGGGCTTGAGATCGCGGTGGATCACCAGATGCGCATGCGCATACTGGACGGCCTCGAGCACCTGCTGGAACAGCGCGACGCGCTCGCGCAGGCCGAGGCGTCGCGCCGTGCAATGCTCGAGCAGCGTCTGCCCTTGCACGTAGGCCAGCGCCATGTACGGCTGGCCCTGGTCCGTTACGCCTGCGTCGTACAGGCGGGCGATGTGCGGATGCTCCAGCGAGGCCAGGATGTCGCGCTCGCGCGCCAGCCGCTCGGCGAAGGCGCGAGTCGCCAGGCCCGGATGCGGCAGCTTCAATGCGACCTGGCGCTTGAGCACTCCGTCGGCCCGCTCGGCCAGCCATACGCTGCCCATGCCGCCGCGACCGAGCTCGCGCAGCAGCCGATAGGGACCTACCGAGAGTTCGCCGTCGCGCGCCGCGTCGGCCGCGGGCTCGCGCGCGACTCCCACCTTGGGCAAGGTGTCGAGGAAGTTCTGCGTCTCGACCTGCGCATGGTCCGCCAGGAGTCGCTCGAGCGTGTCGCGGTACGGGCGCTGACCTTCCGGCAGCGTTTCGAGCCAGCGGTGCCGCTGCTGCGCCGGCAGGTCGAGCGCCTGGTCGAACAGCGCCGAGATCGCCGGCCACTCGAGTGCGCCGATCTTCACCATGCCGGTGCCGCCCGCGAGCCGAGCAAGTCGAGCGCGGGCTGGGAAGGTCGGATATCCGCCACGCTCTTCGAACGCGGTCGACAGGCCGAAGCGGACATCGCTGCGATCCGATCCGCGACACGCGCCGCCCGGTCCTACCGGAGTGCCGCAAACAGCAGCGTCCGCGCCTTGTCCCAGTCGCGCCGCACCGTGCGCTCCGTGACGCCCAGGGCGCCGGCAATGTCGACCTCGGTGAGGCCGGCGAAGTAGCGCATCTCCACCACACGGGCCAGGCGCGGGTCGAGCGCCGAGAGCTCGCCGAGGGCTTCGTGCACGCGGATGACCTGCTCGTCTTCGTGCGCGAGGCTCTCGACCGCGCCGGTGTCGAGTTCGACGTGCTCGGCCGAGCCGCCACGTCGCTCAGCGTTGCGCTTGCGAACCTCGTCGACGACGATCGAGCGCATCACGGTGGCGGCGTACGCGAAGAATTTGCCTCGATCGGCGAACTCCAGCTCGCGCGCGTTCAGCAGGCGCAGGTACGACTCGTGGACTAGCGATGTCGTATCGAGCAGTGTGAGGGTCTCGTTCTGCCGCAGTCGCGATCGGGCGAGCTTGCGCAGATCGGCGTACAGCACCGCAAACAGCGAATCGCGCGCTGCCGGGTCGCCGGCGTTGACGCGATGGAGCAGCTCGGTAATTTCGCTCACGGGACCAGGGTGCGCTCTCGGGCGGGAACTCGCCACCAGCATACCGCCGATGCGCCGATCGGCGCGGCGCGCAGACGAGTGTCGTGTCCGGTCTGTCGGTCCGCCTGCGTTCCTCCGGGCAGACACCTCGGTGCGGCATGCCGCGGCGCGCATCGC
>DATMGW010000262.1:0-8162 GCA_035555295.1 Caldimonas sp. | reverse complement strand
GGCCGCGCCTTCGGCACCGAAGACGCCCCCGCCGATGCCGATCTCGTTGGCGATCGACGCAAAGCGCGGCGTGCGGCGAAAGCCCTCTGGCCGGTCGCGCAGGATGGCGCCCATCGCCGCGTGATCGGCAACGACCAACAGGCGTTGCCTGCCGAGGCTGAAGGTGAAGAAGTTGCCGTAGCGGCGCACCCAACCTTCGATCTGCGAGTGGATGTGCGGCTTGTCGATCTGCAGCAAGTTGCCGACGAGCGGCAGACCGGGCGGATGGGGCAAGTCGTCGATCTCGCGCAGCACGGGCGGGCGGGTCGGGGTGAGGGCGTGACTCGAAGCGGGCATGATCGGTCGTTCTTCTTTCTCAGTGTTTGGCCGGCACCGCAACCTTGTGCCGCATCAATCGCGCGTGCTCGCGCTCCCAGTCGCGCTTCTTCTCGGTGTTGCGCTTGTCGTGCTCGGACTTGCCCTTTGCCAGCGCGATCTCGGCCTTGACCCGGCCGCCCTTGTAGTGGAGGTCGAGCGGAACGAGCGTGAAGCCCTTCTGCTCGACCTTGCCGATCAGACGGCGGATCTCTTCCTTGTGCATGAGCAGTTTCTTGGTCCGGTCGGCCTCGGGCTGCACGTGCGTCGAGGCGCTGCGCAAGGCGTTGATGCGGCAGCCGATCAAATAGAGTTCGCCGTCGCGGATGACGACGTAGCCGTCGGTCAGCTGCACCTGCCCGGCGCGCACGGCCTTGATCTCCCAGCCTTCGAGGACCATTCCGGCTTCGTAGCGCTCCTCGATACGGTAGTCGAAGCGGGCCCGGCGGTTCTCGGCGATCGACAAGCGGTGACTCCTAAAATCGATCGATTCTATGAAGCAGGTCAAGAAGTCGGTGCTGCTGTGGTATTCGGCGCATGAAATCTACGAGCTGGTGGTCGATGCCGAGGCCTATCCGCAGTTCCTGCCCTGGTGCGAGCGCGCCGAGATTCTCGAGCGCGACGAGCACGGGTCGACGGCGCGCCTGCACCTGGCCTACGCGGGTCTTCGCCACGCCTTCACGACGCGCAACGAGATGGTCAAGGACGAGTCGGTCCGCATCGGCCTCGTTGACGGGCCCTTTTCGCTCCTCGACGGCATGTGGCGCTTCGTTCCCCTGTCGCTGCCTTCGGCGCCCGACCCTGCGCTCGGCAGCGCCTGCAAGATCGAGTTCGAGATGCGCTACGCCTTTTCCAACCGCGTCCTCGAGGCGGCGATCAGCCCGGTGTTCGATCGTATCGCCAACACCTTCGTCGACTCCTTCGTGCGTCGTGCCGAGCAGGTCCATGGACCGAGATAAGAAGGCCCCCACGCTCACTGCGTCCGCTGCCCCCCGAGGGGGCGGCGAGGCCCTTGGGGCGGCCCGGCGGGCGTCGCGCCTAGGTGATGAAGCACCCATGCGCATCGCCGTGGCCTGCACGCCGCGTCCCGGCGTCGCGGTCGAGGTCGGCGTCGAGCTCGCCGCCGGCGCGACCGCGCTCGATGCGATCCGCGCCAGCGGCGTGCTGCAGCGCTTCGCCGAGATCGACGTGTCGACGCAATCGATCGGTGTCTGGGGTCGCATCTGCGCGCTCGACGCGAGTCTGGCCGACGGCGATCGCGTCGAGATCTATCGCCCGCTCGCCGTCGATCCGAAAGAGGCGCGCCGGCGTCGCGCGAAGAAGCGCTGACCGGCAGGCGGCTACTTGCAGTCGGCGGCAACGACCTCGCGCGTGCGCTTCATCTCGGCATCGCGTGCCGCGTCGTCGAGGATTTCGCGCTCGCCCTTGTCGTTCGTGCGCGCCAGGCGCACGCCGCTCTCGAGCGTCTGGATCTGGCCCTTCGCCCGCCTGCAGTTGTCGGCACGCGCCGCGGCGTTGCGCTCGTCGTCGGCCTTCTTCTTGGCCGCCTGCTCGGCCTCGGCCTGCTTGCGCTTGGCTTCGAGCTCGGGCTCGACCGTGCGCGGCGCGAGGCCGCCGGACGCCGCCGCGGCCGCCGGCGGCGCCGAGGCGGGCAGCGGCGCCGCCGCGGCCGCCGCTGCGGCCCGGCGCTGCTGCGCCGCGGGCCGGCCGAGGATGTCCTTCTCCGGCGTCCCCGAGGGCGGCGGCAGGTCGCTGTACTGGACGTGCCCGGCGGCGTCGCGCCACTTCCATTGCGCTTGAGCGGGCAGCGCGCACAGGACGAGCGCCGCCATTGCGCCGGTGAGGGCGCAGCGAAGGACGATGGATCGAGCCATGGTCAAGCGGATCACTCCGTTGCAACAGCGGCGAAGTTTAGCGGCGCGTCCTGCTCCGCGACGCATCGCTGGCGCGCAAAGCGGTACTTTGTGTGTGCATCCGTATAATTCCCCTTTGTCTGCGGCCCGGCGCTTCGCACCTTAACTTCGCTCGAGCGAAGTTAGCCTACGACGCAACGGCGCAAGGCCGTTGTACGTGAGGAGCCTCTTCCTATGCGCCTTCTGGGCAAAGCGCTGACCTTCGACGACGTGCTGCTGGTTCCGGCCTTCTCCCGGGTCCTGCCGCGCGACACCAGCCTCGCCACCTCGCTGTCCCGCAACATCCGTCTGAATCTGCCGCTCGTCTCGGCGGCGATGGACACCGTCACCGAGGCGCGCCTGGCGATCGCCCTGGCGCAGGAGGGCGGCATCGGCATCGTGCACAAGAACCTGACGCCGAAACAGCAGGCGGCCGAGGTCGCCAAGGTCAAGCGCTATGAATCCGGCGTGCTGCGCGACCCGATCACGGTCGCGCCCGAGATGACGGTGCGCGAGGTGATCGAGCTGTCGAAGGCGCGCGGCGTCTCCGGCTTTCCGGTGGTGCAGGGCAAGAACGTCGTCGGCATCGTCACGAACCGCGACCTGCGCTTCGAGACGCGCCTCGACGCCCCGGTGCGAGACATCATGACGCCGCGCGAGCGCCTCGTCACGGTGCGCGAGGGCGCATCGCTCGCCGAGGGCAAGGCGCTCATGCACAAGGAAAAGCTCGAGCGCGTCATCGTCGTCAACGATGCGTTCGAGCTGCGCGGACTGATGACGGTCAAGGACATCACCAAGCAGACGAGCTTTCCCAGCGCGGCGCGCGACGCCTACGGGAAGCTCCGCGTCGGCGCCGCGATCGGCGTCGGCGAGGGCACCGAGGAGCGCGCCGAGCTGCTGGTGCGCGCCGGCGTCGACGCGATCGTCGTCGACACGGCGCACGGGCACAGCCAAGGCGTCGTCGAGCGCGTGCGCTGGGTCAAGCGCAACTTCCCGAATATCGACGTCATCGGCGGCAACATCGCCACCGGCGCTGCCGCGAAGGCGCTCGTCGAGGCCGGCGCCGACGCCGTCAAGATCGGCATCGGCCCGGGCTCGATCTGCACGACGCGCATTGTCACCGGCGTCGGCATGCCGCAGGTGATGGCGATCGATGCTGTCGCCAAGGCGATCGCCGGCAGCGGCGTGCCGCTGATCGCCGACGGCGGCGTGCGTTTTTCCGGCGACCTCGCCAAGGCGATCGCCGCGGGTGCCGATTCGGTGATGATGGGCGGCGCCTTCGCCGGCACCGAGGAGGCGCCCGGAGAGGTCATCCTCTACCAGGGCCGCACCTACAAGAGCTACCGCGGCATGGGCTCGCTCGGGGCGATGCAGCAGGGCTCGGCCGACCGCTACTTCCAGGAAGGCGAGGTCAGCGCAGACGGCTCGGACGGCAGCGCCAAGCTCGTTCCGGAAGGCATCGAAGGGCAGGTCCCGTACAAGGGATCGGTCGTCGCGATCATCTTCCAGATGGGCGGGGGGCTGCGCGCAGCGATGCACTATTGCGGCTGCGCCAGCATCGCCGAGATGCACGAGAAGGCCGAGTTCGTCGAGATCACGTCGTCGGGCGTTCGCGAGAGCCACGTCCACGACGTGCAGATCACCAAGGAAGCGCCGAACTACCGCGCCGAATGACGACTTCCTTGCCAGGCGCCGCGGCGCGCCCGCGCGAAGCGGCGATGCCGTTCATCATGGTCACGGTGCTGATCGACATGATGTCGATCGGCCTGATCTTTCCGGTCCTGCCTGCGCTGGTCGGCACCTTCACCGGGTCGCAGACCGAGCAGACCTGGTGGTTCGGCGCCGTGATGTTCGCCTTCAGCAGCGCCAACTTCATCGCCTCGCCGATTCTCGGGGCGCTCTCGGACAGGTTCGGACGCCGGCCGGTGTTGCTCGTCGGCTTCTGCGCGCTGTCGCTCAGCTTCTTCGTCACGGCGCTGGCAACGCAGATGTGGATGCTGGTCGTCGTTCGCCTCTTCAGCGGCGCGATGCAGTCGAACGCCTCGGTCGCCAACGCCTACGTCGCCGACATCACTCCGCCTGCCGACCGGGCCAGGCGCTTCGGCCTGCTCGGCGCCGCTTTCGGCGTCGGCTTCATCCTCGGACCGGTGATGGGCGGGCTGCTCGGTGCCATCGACCTGCGCCTGCCGTTCTTCGCCGCCGGCAGCCTCTCGTTCGTCAACCTCCTGAACGGCTGGTTCGTGCTGCCGGAGTCGCTGCCGGTCGAGAAGAGGAATGCCATCAACTGGAAGGCGGCCCTCAATCCGGTGGCGTCGTTCGCCGCGCTCGGCCGGCTCGGCGGCGTCGGAGTTCTGGTCGCCGTCATCGCCTGCTCGGCGCTGGCGCAATTCATCCTCTACACGACCTGGGTGCTCTACACCACCTTCAAGTTCGGCTGGGGTCCGTTGCAGAACGGCTGGTCGCTGTTCGCGGTCGGCATCACCTCGGCCTTCGTCCAGGGCTTTCTGCTCGGCCGCCTGCTCAAGCGCTTCTCGCCGCAGCGCCTGGCCGTCGTCGGCCTGGTCTCTTCGACGCTGGCCTATGTGGCCTATGGTGCAGCGATCGAGGGCTGGATGATGTACGCCATCATCGTCTGCAACGTCCTCGCCTTCGCGGTGCCGGCGTCGATCCAGAGCATCATTTCCGGTGCCGCGGACGCGACGACGCAGGGCCGCACGATGGGCGCGGTGAGCGGGCTGCAGAGCCTGATGGCGGTCGTCGCTCCGCTCCTCGGCGCGCCGCTGCTCGGTATCGTCTCGCACCTGCCGCGCGGCGACTGGCGGATCGGCACGCCGTTCTACTTCTGCGCCTTCTTGCAGCTGATCGCGCTCGCCCTGGCCTGGATGCATTTCAGCAAGGCACGGCGGGCCCGCCTCGCGGCCGCGCCGCGAGCAACCTGAGCGACACGAGACACATGCACGACCGGATCCTCATCCTCGATTTCGGCTCGCAGCTGACGCAGCTGATCGCGCGACGCGTCCGCGAAGCGCACGTCTTCTGCGAGATCCACCCGAACGACGTCAGCGATGCCTTCGTCCGCGAGTTCGCGCCGAAGGCGATCATCCTGTCGGGCAGCCACGCGTCGACTTACGAAGAGCACGATCTGCGCGCGCCGAAGGCGGTCTTCGAACTCGGCGTTCCGGTGCTCGGCATCTGCTACGGCATGTTCACGATGGCGGTGCAGCTCGGTGGCCAGGTCGAGGCGAGCACGCGTCGCGAGTTCGGCTACGCCGAGGTGCGCGCGCGCGGCCACACGCGCCTGCTCGACGGCCTGGAAGACTTCTCGACCGAGGCCGGCCACGGCATGCTGAAGGTCTGGATGAGCCACGGCGACAAGGTCACCGAGTTGCCGCCGGGGTTCACGCTGATGGCGTCGACGCCGAGCTGCCCGATCGCTGCAATGGCCGACGAGGAGCGCGGCTACTACGCGGTTCAGTTCCACCCCGAGGTCACGCATACCGTGAAGGGCAGCGAGATTCTCGAGCGCTTCGTCCTCGACATCGCCGGCGCCCGGCCCGACTGGGTGATGGGCAACTACATCGACGAAGCGGTGGCGCGAATCCGCGAGCAGGTCGCAGACGACGAGGTGATCCTGGGCCTGTCGGGCGGCGTCGACTCGAGCGTCGCCGCGGTGCTCGTTCACAAGGCGATCGGCGACCGTCTCACTTGTGTCTTCGTCGACCACGGCCTGCTTCGCCTCGACGAAGGCCGCATGGTGATGGACATGTTCAGCGAACGCCTGCACGTCAAGGTGATCGCCGTCGACGCGAGCGAGCAGTTCCTCGGCCAGCTCGCCGGCGTGTCCGATCCGGAAGCCAAGCGCAAGATCATCGGCCGCGAGTTCGTCGAGGTCTTCAAGCGCGAGGCGGCCGAGCTCGACCGGGCGAAGTGGCTGGCGCAGGGAACGATCTATCCCGACGTCATCGAGTCGGGCGGCGCGAAGACGAAGAAGGCGGTGACGATCAAGAGCCACCACAACGTCGGCGGCCTGCCCGAGACGCTCGGCCTGAAGCTGCTCGAGCCGTTGCGCGAGCTGTTCAAGGACGAGGTCCGCGAGCTCGGCGTCGCGCTCGGGTTGCCGCACGACATGGTCTATCGCCATCCGTTTCCCGGCCCGGGACTGGGCGTCCGCATCCTCGGGGAAGTGAAGCGCGAATACGCCGATCTGCTGCGTCGCGCCGACGCGATCTTCATCGAGGAGCTGCGCAACACGATCGATCCGGCGAGCAGGAAGAGCTGGTACGAGCTGACGAGCCAGGCCTTCGCCGTCTTCCTGCCCGTCAGGAGCGTCGGCGTGATGGGCGACGGGCGGACCTACGAGCACGTCGTCGCGCTGCGCGCGGTGCAGACCAGCGATTTCATGACCGCCGACTGGGCCGAGCTGCCGTATGCCTTGCTGAAGAAGGTGTCGTCGCGGATCATCAACGAAGTGCGCGGCATCAACCGCGTCACCTACGACGTCTCGTCGAAGCCGCCGGCGACGATCGAGTGGGAATGAGTGGGAATAGTTTCCCGCCGATTTCACGCCCGGCGCCCGCTTGTCGCGCACAGTCCCGACCGGTTCCGGCACACTGGCGCGTCTCGGTATCCATTCCCGGATTCCGCGTGAAGTCGAGGTGAAGCCATGCGAGCGATCTTCGGAGTCCTGTCGCTGCTGATCGTCCTCGCGATCGTCGGCTCGATCGCGAAGAAGCAGCTGCAGGCGTTCAACGGCGGCGTCGTCACGCGGGCGAACAGCGCCGCGGCCGAGGCGCAGAGTGAGACGCCGGCTGCGGGAGGCGATCGCGACGGCGCGACGCTGGCGATTCCGGGCGGCATGCCGGGCGCCGTCGCCGCCGACACGAGCGGGATGACGGTGCCGCAGCAGTCGCAGAATCTGCAGCAGCAAGTCAAGGACCGCACGGTTCGCGCCCTGCAGCAGGGGGTCGATCGCAACGCGCGGGCGGATCGTTGAGTCGATGAGCTCGGTCGACGAAGCCTCGATGCGCCTGGCGCTCGACCAGGCGCACAACGCCTGGCTGGTCGGCGAGGTCCCGGTCGGCGCGGTGATCGTGCGCGACACGCCGTCCGGACGGCAAGTCGTCGCGACGGGCTACAACCGGCCGATCACCGATCACGATCCGACCGCGCATGCCGAGATCGTCGCCCTGCGCCACGCGGCGCAGCTGCTCGGCAACTACCGGCTGCCCGAGTGCGAGATCTACGTGACGCTCGAGCCCTGCGCGATGTGCGCGATGGCGCTGCTGCACGCGCGCGTCAAGCGCGTCGTCTTCGGCGCCCGCGATCCGAAGGCCGGCGCCGCCGGATCGGTCATCGACGTCTTCGGCAACGCCGCCTTGAACCACCACACGGCGGTCGAGAGCGACGTCCTCGCGGAGGCGTCGGTCGAGGTGCTGCGCTCCTTTTTCGTCGAGCGGCGCGAGCGCTATCGGCAGCGCCGCGCCGCGCCGACGGCGCCGCTGCCTCTCGAAGACGAAGAAGCAGATGCCGCGCCGATCCCGGCCGGCGAATCGCTCGAGATCGACGGCGGGCCGGAACGATGAGCGGAGCGCCGACGACGCTCGTGCTCTTTTCGCCGGCCGGTGTCCTTCGTTCGATCGCGCCGTTGCGCCGCGCCGCGGCGCGACTCGGCCGCCTCGGCTTTGCCGTCGCGATCGATGCGGCCGCTTCAGAGAAGGTGCAGCGCTTCGCCGGCGACGACGAGGCTCGCCTCGCCGCGCTGCATCGCGTCGCCGCGGCGCGGCCGAGCGTCGCCCTCGCGACGCGCGGCGGCTACGGCCTGACGCGCCTGCTCGACCGCATCGAATGGAAACGCGTTGCTCGCAGCGTCGCCGCCGGGACTCGCTGGGTCGGCATGAGCGACATGACCTCGCTGCA
>DATMGW010000261.1:0-2562 GCA_035555295.1 Caldimonas sp. | reverse complement strand
GGCCCGAGGGACCCCCGCCGATGCAGACGATCTTCATGAGGCCTGAATAGTTTAGTAGTAAAGCAGTCTAGTGGAAGAAGCGCCGCCTGGCAAGTCGAAAGTGACCGTCCGCGCGTCAGCCGGCGGCGTCGCGGCGGGCGACACGGTCCCACGCGGTGGCGGTGATGCCTCGCTCGCGCAGCCGGAATTTCTGCACCTTGCCGTTCTCCGTCCGCGGCAGCTCGGCGACGACGTCGATGTAGCGCGGGATCGCGAAGCGCGGCAGGCGCGACTCGCAGTGGCGGGCGATCTCGGCGGCGTCGATCGCCTGCCCGGGGCGGGCGACGAGCGCCGCCATGACGTCGTCCTCGCCGAGCTCGCTGGCGACCGGATAGACCGCCGCGGCGGCGACCGCCGGGTGGCCGAGCAGCGCCTGCTCGACCTCGTACGACGAGATGTTCTCGCCGCGCCGGCGGATCGAGTCCTTCAGGCGGTCGACGAAGCGAAACGCCCCGTCGGCGTCGCGGACGACGCGGTCGCCGGTGTGGAACCAGAGGTTGCGCCAGGCGCGCACCGTCTCCTCCGGCCGGTTGAAGTAGCCGCCCGAGAAGGCGAACGGCGCGTCGGCGCGCAGCACGAGCTCGCCGGCCTGGCCGTCGGGGAGCACCGCGTCGTGCTCGTCGACGACGCGCGCGTCGAACCCGGGCTGCAGCCACCCCATCCTGCCGTCGCTGGGCGCATCGGCGGGGCGGGCGATGACGAAGTTGGTCTCGGTCGAGCCGTAGCCTTCGACCAGCGCGACGCCGGTGCGCGCCCGAAACGCCCGGCCCGCCGCCGCCGGAACGCCGGGACCGAGGCCGATGCGGACGCGATGCGTGCGCTCGGCGTCGCTCTCCGGCTGCGCCAGCAGGATCGGCACCATCGCCCCGAGCAGGTAGACGACGGTGGCCTCGGCGGCGTGCATCGCCGGCCAGAAGCCCGAGGCGGAGAAGCGAGCCTCGAAGACGACGCGGGCGCCGCTCAGCGCCGCCTGCGCGTAGCAGTTGAGCGCGTTGATGTGAAAGAGCGGCAGCGTCGTGCACAGCACGTCGTCGGCCGTGACGCCGAGGATGCGCGCCGTGTTCTCGCCCCAGGCGTGGAACTGCGCGTGCGGGCAGGTCACGCCCTTGGCCGGGCCGGTCGTCCCCGAGGTGTAGAGGATCGCCAGCGTCTCGCCGGGAAGGACGTCGGCCGGCGCGGTCGAGTCCGCGTCGGTCGGGAACAGACGGCTCGGCAACGACGGCGCGACGACGCCGGGCACGGCGTCGCCGACGATCCAGATCGATTGCAGCGCGGTGCGACGGAGGTCGGTGGGCGCGAGCCGTTCGACGAGCCCGGCCTCGATCACGAGCAGGCGCGCGCCGCTGTCGGCCAGGACGTACTCGATCTGCGGCCCCATCGACGCCGTGTTGATCGGCACCGCCGCCGCACCGATCCAGCCGCAACCGAGGACGACCTCGAGCAGCTCGACCCGGTTGCCGCTCAGCACCGCGACCCGGTCGCCGCGCTCGATCCCGGCGCGCCGCAGCGCCGCGCCGCAGCGCGCCGCAGCAGCGGCAGCGTCGCGGTGCGACCAGCGCGCGCCGGCGATCGAAAGGAACGGACGATCGCCGAAGCGCCCGGCCTGGCCCAGGAGCATCGCCGGCAGCGTCCGCGGCCACACCGCGGCCGGGCCAGGCGCAACGGATGCGGCGTGCTCAGCCATGGTCGTCGGTGCCTCCGCCCAGGTAGGTCGCCTGCACGCGCGGATCGCCGGCCAGCTCGGCCGACGCGCCGCTCAGCGCGATCTCGCCGGTCTCGAGCACGTAGCCGTGGTCGGAGGTCTCGAGCGCGGCGCGCGCGTTCTGCTCGACGAGCAGGATCGCGACGCCTTCGTCGCGCAGGCCGCGAACGATCGTCAGGATGTCGCGAACGATCAGCGGCGCCAGTCCCAGGCTCGGCTCGTCGAGCATCAACAGGCGCGGCGCCGACATCAGCGCGCGGCCGAGCGCAAGCATCTGCCGCTCGCCTCCCGACAAGGTGCTCGCCATCTGCGAGCGTCGTTCGGCCAGTCGCGGAAAGCGCGCGTACACCGCGTCGATGCGCTGCTTCAGCGCCGCGTGGCCGAGCCTTCTCGCGTAGGCGCCGAGGCGCAGGTTGTCGATGACGCTCAACGCGCCGAACAGCTCGCGCTTTTCCGGCACCAGGACGAGGCCCCGCTCGACGCGCGCCTCGACGTCGAGCTCGTGCAGCGAGTCGCCCTCGAAGCGCAGCGTTCCGCGGCTCGGCAGGAGGCCCATCGCCGCGGCGAGCAGCGTCGTCTTGCCGGCGCCGTTCGGCCCGATCACCGAGACGATCTGCCCCGGCAGCAAGGTCAGCGAGACGCCGCGCACCGCTTCGACCTGGCCGTAGGAGACGTGCAGATCGCCGATCTCGAGCATCGGCGTCGTCATGTCGCGACCTCCGGAATCGCCGCACCATCGTCGTCGAGGCTGCCGCCCAGGTACGCCGCCTGCACGCGCGGGTCAGCGCGGACGACGGCAGGAACGCCCTCGACAAGCTTGG
>DATMGW010000260.1:0-10746 GCA_035555295.1 Caldimonas sp. | reverse complement strand
TCCCTGCGTGTGCTCCGCGTAGGCGAGCAGGGCCGCAGCGGCAGCGTGCGCCGCGCCGAGACCCTCGGCGCCGAAGCCGGCGAGCGTCGCGACGTGCAGCTGGGCGAGGAGCCTGCGCGCGCCGAGGGCGGCGTCGAACTGCCATTCGGGGCGGCGCGTGATCGTCGCCCCGTTCGCTTCGCTCGCGCCTTCGGGCAGGTCGGCAGCGACGAGCACTTCGGCCGGCGCGAGGCGCGCGATCCAGCCGGCGAGCTCGGCCTCGCTGCATTCGCTGAGGCCGATCTCGCCGTTCGAGAGCGCCGTCCACGCCAGGCCGAACTGCCTGGGCCCGCGCGCGACGGCGAGAAGCAGGGCGTCGCTCTTGTCGGCGAGCAGGTCGCTCTCGGTCAGCGTTCCCGGGGTGACGATGCGTACGACCTTGCGCTCGACTGGCCCCTTGTTCGCGCCGACCTCGCCGACCTGCTCGCAGATCGCGACCGACTCGCCGAGCTTGACGAGGCGCGCCAGGTAGGTCTCGACCGCGTGCACCGGAACGCCGGCCATCGGGATCGGCGCCCCGGCGCTGGCGCCGCGCGAGGTGAGCGTGATGTCGAGGAGGCGTGCCGCCTTCTTCGCGTCGTCGAGGAAGAGCTCGTAGAAATCGCCCATCCGGTAGAAGAGCAGCGTCTCGGGATGATCGGCCTTGATGCGCAGGTACTGCGCCATCATCGGCGTGTGGCCGACCGGATCGGCGACGTGCATCGAACGCCTGGCCCGAACGCCTAGCTCGCGGCCGCGCTGTCGCCCGCCGCTTCCGCGAGGCTCGAATGCGGCGCCAGCATCTGCACCAGCTGGCCGTAGATCTTCGGGCAACCGGCGACGATTTCGCGGCGGTGCAGGAAATCGGCTTCACCGGTGAAATTGCCGACCAGGCCGCCGGCCTCGGTGACGAGCAGCGACCCGGCGGCGACGTCCCACGGCGACAGGCCCGTCTCGAAGAAGCCGTCGTACCAGCCCGCCGCGACGTAGCACAGGTCGAGCGCGGCGGCGCCCGGGCGGCGCACGCCGGCGCAGCTCTTCATCACCGCTTCGAACATCTTCAGGTAGCGGGCGAAATCGTCGCCCTTGCGGAACGGAAAGCCCGTGCCGATCAGGGCGTCCGCCATGCGCACTCGCTTCGAGACGCGCAGGCGCTTGTCGTTGAGGAAGGCGCCGCGACCTTTCGAGGCGAAGAAGAGGTCGTTGCGCGCCGGGTCGTAGACGACGGCCTGCTGCACCTGGCCGCGAAACGCCAGGCCGATCGAGACCGCGTAGGTCGGCAGGCCGTGGATGAAGTTGGTCGTGCCGTCGAGCGGGTCGATGATCCAGACGTAGTCGCTGTCCTTGGCGCCGTGCGTGCGCCCCGACTCCTCGGCCAGGATGCCGTGTCCCGGATAGGCGGCGAGCAGCGTCTCGATGACCGCCGCTTCGGCCGCGTGGTCGACCTCGGTGACGAAATCGTTCGGCGCCTTGGTGTTGACCTGGAGCCGGTCGAGGTCGAGCGAAGCGCGGTTGATGATCGCCCCGGCGGCGCGTGCCGCCTTGACGGCGATGTTGAGCATGGGGTGCAGCGCTTGCGACATTCAGTGGACTGGTGGTGCGAGCGCGGGCGGCTCGCCGCAGCGCGGCTGCAAAATGAAGAACCACGAATTTTAGCGGCCGACGATGGACAAGGACCCGACACGCTTCATCCTGATCGGCACCAGCCACGCCGGCAACGTCGGCGCGGCGGTGCGGGCGATGAAGGTGATGGGATTCTCCGATCTCATCCTGGTCGCCCCGCGCTGGCAGAACGTGCAGCACCGCGCCGAGGCGATCGCGATGGCCAGCGGCGCGACCGACGTCCTCGCGTCGGCGCGCGTCGTCGGCACGCTCGGCGAGGCGCTCGATGGCATCACCTACGCCTGCGCCACGGCGATGACGCCGCGCGATTTCGGGCCGCCGACCTTTGCTCCGCGCGCCCTTTTCGGCGAGCTGGCGGCGAGCCCGCACCGCGTCGCTTTCGTCTTCGGCTCGGAGCGCTTCGGGCTGGCGAACGAAGATGTCTACACGTGTCATGCCTGTCTGTCGATCCCGACCGATCCGCGCTACGGCTCGCTCAACCTGGCCCAGGCGGTGCAGCTCGTCGCCTACGACTGGCGCCAGGCGCAAGGCGGCTTTCCGGTCGCGCCGCGCCGCGTCGAAGAGGCGCCGGCCGACGCCGTCGCGATCCGTGGCGTGCTGGCGCACTGGCAGGAATCGTTGACGGCGCTCGGTTTTCTCGACCCGGCCGCGCCGAAGAAGCTCATGTCGCGCCTGCATCGCCTTGCCAACCGCGCCGCCTTGACCGTCGAGGAAGTGCAGATCCTTCGCGGCGTCGCCCGAGCAATCGACGAGCGCTGCCGCTAAACTGGCCTGGCCGGGCTCGCTTTTTCGAGCTTGGCCGACTCTTCACAGCTCACGGACTGCATCCGGACTGCCATGTTCCAGCGCCTGCGCGAAGACATCGATTGCATCCTCGAGCGCGACCCCGCGGCACGCTCGGCGTGGGAGGTGCTGACGTGTTACCCGGGCCTGCACGCGATCGTGCTGCACCGGCAGGCGGCCTGGTGGCTGCGCCACGGCTTTCACTGGATGGCGCGCTGGGTCTCGAACCTGGCGCGCTTCTTCACCGGGATCGAGATCCACCCGGGAGCGAAGATCGGCAGGCGCGTCTTCATCGACCACGGCATGGGCGTCGTCATCGGCGAGACGGCCGAGGTCGGTGACGAGTGCACGATCTACCAGGGCGTCACGCTCGGCGGCACTTCGCTCGCCAAGGGCGCCAAGCGCCATCCGACGCTCGGGCGCGGGGTCATCGTCGGCGCGAACTCGCAGGTGCTCGGCGGCTTCGTCGTCGGCGACGGCGCGCGCGTTGGTTCGAACGCGGTCGTCCTGAAGCCGGTGCCGCCCGGCGCCACGGCGGTAGGCAACCCGGCGCGCATCATCGAGGCCCAAGCCGACGCGACGCGCGAGGCGACCGCCGCGAGGATGGGCTTTTCGGCATACGGCGTGACGCAGGGCGACGATCCCATGGCGCAGGCGATGAAGGGCCTGATCGACAACGCCTCGGGCCACGAGCACCAGATCGCCCTGCTCTGGCAGGCGATCGAGAAGCTCTCCGCGCGCTCGCGTGAATTGCCGACCGCCGATTGCGTCCCCGGCGAAGCGCACACGACCGAGAACTTCGACGCCGAGCGGCTCAACCGTTTGATGAAGTAGGCCGCACGCGCAGCGCCGACTTCGGCCGGAAGGCCTTGCAGATCGACTCGTCGGTCTCGAGGTAGGGGCCGCCGATGAGATCGATGCAATACGGAACGGCGGTGAAGATTCCGGGCACAGGCGGGCTCGCCGCGAGCAGTCCCTCGAGGGTTTCGGCGATCGCTTTCGGCTGCCCCGGCAGGTTGATGACGAGCGCCCGGCCGCGAACGACGGCGACCTGGCGCGACAGGATCGCGGTCGGCACGAAGGCCAGGCCGATGCGCCGCATCTGCTCGCCGAAGCCGGGCATTTCCTTGCCGGCGATGGCCAGCGTCGCCTCGGGTGTGACGTCGCGCGGCGCCGGCCCCGTGCCGCCGGTCGTCATGACGAGGTCGCACCCGGCAGCGTCGACGAGCTCGCGCAAGGTGGCGCTGATCGTTTCCTGGTCGTCGGCGATGAGGCGCGTCTGCCACTCGATCGGGTTGAGCACGGCGCGCGACAGCCAGTCGCGCAGCGCCGGGATTCCCTTGTCCTCGTAGACGCCGGCCGAAGCGCGGTCGCTGACCGAGACCAGGCCGATGCGGACGCGATCGCGCGCGCTCGCGCCGGCCCTGGGGTCAGACGCCGTGCTCATGCTCGCGGATGAACTGAAACAGCTCGCGATAGGCCCGTCCGCTGCGCTTTTCCGGAGCGAGCGAGGGGTCCTTGCGCGCGTTGCGGACGAGGGCGCGCAGTTGCTGCAGGTCGGCCCCCGGGTGGTCGCTCGCGAAGCGCGTCGTCGCCGCGTCGTCGGCGATCAGCTCGGCGCGCCAGCGCTCGGCGCGATGCAGGGCGAGCGAGTCGCGGGCGTGGCCGAGCTGCATGGCTTCGACCGCTTCGCGCACCGGCGCGACGTCGGCCGCGCGCATGAGCTTGCCGATCAGCTGGAGCTGGCGGCGGCGCGCCTCGTGGCTGCGAATCCTGCGGTGCTCGCGGATGGCGTCGACCAGGGCGTCTTCCAGGCCGAGCCCGGCGACATGCTCGTCGTTCAGCTCGAGCAAGGCGGCGCCGAGCGTCTGCAGGTCGTGCGAAGCGGCCTTGCGCCGCGTCTTGCTCGGCCGCTCGAAGGGCGCCGGCTCGATACCCGCAGAGCCGGGCACGGGGTCGAGGGCGGGGCGGGATCGCACGGGGCGCGAAGGGGGTGGAGAGGGGTCGTCGTTATCATAGCCGCCGCCTCATCGCCGGGCGCTCGCTTCCGCGCCGCGACTCTTCCCCCATGTCCTCTTCGACCGCCGCATCGCTTTCTCCGACCGACTTCGCCTATACGCGGGAGCGCTTTCGCGAGCTTGCCGAGGGAGCGCTGGCGAAGGCCCGGGCACTCGGCGCGAGCGACGCGGTCGCCGAGGTCTCGGAAGGCGTCGGCCTGTCGGTCTCGGTGCGCAAGGGCGAGACGGAAAACGTCGAGCGCAATCGCGACAAGTCGCTCAGCGTCACCGTCTACGCCGGGCAGCGGCGCGGCAACGCCAGTACCTCCGACTTCTCGGCAGCGGCGCTCGAGCAGACGGTGCAGGCGGCGTGGGACATCGCCCGCTTCACGGCCGTCGATCCGGCCGCGGGACTTCCCGACGCCGACGACCTGGCGCTGGGGGCTGCTGCCGAGCGCGACCTCGATCTGTTCCATCCCTGGCCGATCGACGCCGAGCGGGCGATCGAGATCGCCGCCGAGTGTGAAGCGGCGGCGCTCGCCGTCGACCGGCGCATCACCAATTCCGAAGGCGCCGGCGTCTCGGCGCAGCAGTCGCACTTCTATGCCGCCAACACGCGCGGCTTCGGTGCCGGCTACGCGAGCTCGCGGCACTCGCTGTCGGTGGCGCCGATCGCGTCCGTCCCCGGGCGCGGCGGCGACAACATGCAGCGCGACGCATGGTACTCGTCGATGCGCGTGCCAGGCGAGCTCGCCGCGCCGGCCGTCGTCGGCCGCTATGCCGCCGAGCGCGCCCTCTCGCGCCTGGGCTCGCGCAAGATCAAGACCTGCGAAGTGCCGGTGCTCTACGAGTCGTCGCTCGCTTCGGGCCTGCTCGGCGCCTACGTGCAGGCGACGAGCGGTGGCGCGCTCTATCGCAAGTCGTCGTTCCTCGTCGACAGCCTCGGCACGCAGGTGCTCGCCGATCACATCGACGTCCGCGAAGACCCGCACGAGATGCGCGGCAAGGGCAGTGCGCCTTTCGATGACGAAGGCGTGGTGACGACGCCGCGCGACATCGTCTGCGGCGGCGTTGTGCAGAGCTATTTCCTGTCGACCTATTCGGCGCGCAAGCTCGGCATGAAGACGACCGGCCACGCCGGCGGCTCGCACACGATGACGCTCACGTCGCGGCGCACTGCGCCGGGCGACGACCTCGTCGCGATGCTGAAGAAGCTGCACCGCGGCCTGTTCGTCATCGAGCTGATGGGTCAGGGAATCAACTACGTGACCGGCGACTACTCGCGCGGCGCCGCCGGCTTCTGGGTCGAGAACGGCACCATCGCCCACCCGGTGCACGAGATCACCATTGCCGGGAACCTGCGCGAGATTTTCAGGTCCATCGTCGGCGTCGGTGCCGACGCCTACACGATGGGCAGCAAGACGATCGGTTCGGTCCTGATCGAGCGAATGAAGATCGCCGGCGCGTGAGCGCTTCGACTCTCGCGCGGGTATTCCCCCGGAAGGCGGCGCATGCCCTCTTCATAAAATTTGTCCGAATTCGGTTTTGTCCGGTTCGGATAGTCAGCCAAAAGGAAACAGCATGAAGCGTCGTTCCGTCATTCGAGGAGCCGGCATTGCCGGAGTGCTGGCGGCGGGCGCGGCACCAGCGTTGGTTCACGCGCAGGCCAATGTCCGCTGGCGCCTCGCGTCGAGCTTTCCGAGGTCGCTCGATACGCTTTTCGGCGCCGCCGAGGTGTTCGCCAAGCAGGTCTCCGACATGACCGGTGGCAAGTTCCAGATCTCGACGCATGCCGCGGGCGAGCTGATGCCGGCCTTCGGTGTCGTCGACGGCGTGCAGAACGCAACCGTCGAGGTCGCGCACACCGCGACCTACTACTTCTTCGGCAAGGACGAGGTGTTCGCTCTCGGCTGCTCGATACCATTCGGGTCGAATTCGCGGCAAATGACGGCCTGGATGTACGAAGGCAACGGCCTGAAGCTGATGCGCGACTTCTACAAGGCCTACAACATCGTCAATTTCCCGGGTGGCAACACCGGAACGCAGATGGGCGGCTGGTACCGCAAGGAGATCAAGTCGATCGCCGACATCAAGGGCCTGAAGTTCCGCGTCGGGGGCTTCGCCGGCAAGGTCATCGAACGGATGGGCGGCGTGCCGCAGAACATTCCCGGTGGCGAGATCTATCAAGCGCTGGAAAAGGGCACGATCGACGCCGCGGAGTGGGTCGGCCCGTACGACGACCTGAAGCTCGGCTTCAACAAGGTGGCGCCGAACTACTACTACCCCGGCTGGTGGGAAGGCGGACCGCAACTCGACATCCTGGTCAATACCAAGGCCTACGACGGGCTAACTTCCGAGTACAAGGCGATCATCGAGGCGGCTTCCGCATTCGCACACACCGACATGCAGGCCAAGTACGACGCCAGGAATCCCGCCGCCTTGCGCACGCTCGTCGCCGGTGGCACCAAGCTCTTCCGCTTCCCGAAGGACGTGATGGACATCGCTTTCAAGGAGGCGATGGGGCTCTATTCCGACATCAGCGGGAAGAACGCCGGCTGGAAGAAGATCTACGACGACTATTCGGCCTTCCGCCGCGAGCAGAACCTCTGGTTCCGCTTCGCCGAAGCCAGCTTCGACGACTTCATGCAGGCACAAAAGCTCTGAGCATCGCGCCGGCCAACCCCGGGCCGTCCGACAGCCCCGCCAGGCATCGCCCGCGGGGCTTTTTCTTGGCCGCCTATTTCTTCGCGCCCTCTGCGGCCTGCTCGAGCGGATCGCGTGGCGCCGGCGTCGAAGGCGCCGCGCCGGCGGGCGGGGCGCTCGCGTTCGTTGCCGGCCCGAACAGCTTGTTGGCGTCCATTTCCGTCTTCTCGTAGTTGGGGGCGACATCGAGGTTGACGTGCGACGTGTCGAGTGCCGCTGCCTTGCCGAGGCCGCCGGTGACGAGCGCCGGGAAGGTGATGATCAGGCCGACCATGAGAACCTGAATCAGCACGAAGGGAACGGCGCCCCAGTAGATCTGCCCGGTCGTGACCTTGGCGATCGGCTTGGAGGTAATGCGGTCGGTGTAGTCATGCACCGGCGCGACGCTGCGCAGGTAGAAGAGGGCGAAGCCGAACGGCGGGTGCATGAACGAGGTCTGCATGTTGACGGCCAGCAGCACGCCGAACCAGACGAGATCGATTCCCAGCTTGTCGGCAACCGGGCCGATCAGCGGAATGACGATGAACGAGAGCTCGAAGAAATCGAGGAAGAAGGCGAGGAAGAAGATCAGGATGTTGACGACGATGAGAAAGCCGAGCTGGCCGCCGGGCAGCGCCGTCAGCAGGTGCTCGACCCACTTCGGCCCGTCGACGCCCTGGAACGAGAGCGAGAAGACGGTCGAGCCCAGAAGGATGAAGAGAACGAAAGACGAGAGCTTCATCGTCGCGTCCATCGCCTGGCGCAGCAGCCGCAGGTCGAGGCGCCGGCGCCCCAGCGCCATCGCGAGCGCTCCAGTGGCGCCCATCGCGCCGCCCTCGGTCGGCGTGGCGATGCCGAGAAAGATCGTTCCGAGGACGAGGAAGATCAGGCCGAGCGGCGGGATCAGGACGAAGGTGACGCGCTCGGCCATGCGCGACAGCAGCCCGAGCTTCAGGTAGTGGTTGGCGAGCGCGAGCACGAAGGCGAAGCCGACGCCGACGCACATCGACGTGACGATCACCTCGTCGGTTGGCAGGTCGGCGGGGCGGGTCTGCGCGAAGGCGATCGCCGCCGCCACCGAGAGGACGAAGACGACGCCGAGCGAGCGCAGGCCCGGCGTGCCGTCGGGCTCGCGGATCGAGCGCGCCTCCTTCGGCAGCGCCGGTGCCCAGGCAGGCTTCCACATCGAGACGCCGACGACGTAGAGGATGTACAGGCCGGTCAGCGTGAAGCCGGGGATGAACGCGCCCTTGTAGAGCGCGCCGACGCTGCGCCCGAGCTGGTCGGCCAGGACGATCAGGACGAGCGACGGCGGAATGATCTGCGCCAGCGTTCCGGAAGCGGCGATGACACCGGTGGCGACGCGCCGGTCGTAGCCGTAACGCAGCATGATCGGCAGCGAGATCAGGCCCATCGAAATCACCGACGCGGCGACGACGCCGGTCGTCGCTGCGAGCATCGCGCCGACCAGGATGACGGCGAAGGCGAGGCCGCCGCGTACCGGCCCGAACAGCTGGCCGATCGTGTCGAGCAGGTCCTCGGCCATCCCCGAGCGCTCGAGAACCAGGCCCATGAAGGTGAAGAACGGGATCGCCAGCAGCGTCTCGTTCTGCATGATCCCGAAGATGCGCAGCGGCAGCGCCTGCATCAGCGAGGCCATTCCCGGCACGCCGATCTCGATGCCGACGAAGCCGAAGAAGAGGCCGCAGGCGGCGAGCGAGAAGGCGACCGAATAGCCGAGGAGGAGAAAGACGATCAGGCCGGCGAACATGATCGGCGCCATGTACGCGGTGAGGAAGTCAATCATGGCCGGGCTCTGCGTGCACCACGGCGGCCGCGCTTACCCCCTGCTGCTTGGCGAGGAATTCGGCAAGCTCTTCCTCGACCGACTTGGTCTGGTGGCGTCGGGTCGGGTCGTCGATCAGTCCGCGCAGGAAGGCGATGCGCTTGATCAGCTCGGAGACGCCCTGCAGGCCGAGCAGCGCCATGCCCGCGGGCAGCAGGGCGAACACGGGCCAGCGGATCAGCCCGCCCGCATTCGAGGACATTTCGCCGCTCGTCCAGGCGCGGGCCACGAGCGGCCACGACAGGTCGATGACGATGACGACGAACGGAAAGAGGAAGCAGCAGATGCCGAAGATGTCGATCCAGATCTGCGTCCGTTTCGGGAAGCGGGTAAGCAGGACGTCGATGCGGACATGCTCCTGGCGCATCAGCGTGTAGCCGGAGGCGAGTAGGAACACGGCCGCGAACAGGTACCACTGGATCTCGAGGAACCCATTCGAGCTCATGTTTAACGCCTTGCGCACGATGGCGTTCGCGGCGCTGATGAGGACGGCGGCGAGGACGAGCCAGGCGACCCAACGGCCGACCCATTCGCTGCAGCGGTCGATCAGGCGTGAAAGCGTGAGCAGGGGCGACACGTGGCCTCCGTGGTGTTCCTGTGCTGGCGTCGGAGGCCAGCACCGAAGGCCGATCCGAAGCGCCGCCGATTCTAGGTTTGCGCCTTGCGCGCCCTGATGCGTGTTTGCGCTAGGGCCGGTTCACGCTGCGCGAGGGCTCGCGGGCCAGCGACGCCGGGGCGGTCAACGGCCCGTCGCGGCGCGCCAGAGGCGCCCCGAGCGCGTGCCCGAGCGACAAAAGGCGAGGATGGGCTTGGGCAGCGTCGCCATCAGCTCGGCGAAGCGGCCGATCTCGGCTTCGCTCTGGAAGTTCGACGCGACCGGCAGGAACGCGTACTCGAGCCCGGCGGCGTGCGCCGCCGCTTCCATCATCGCGCTCGTCGGCTGGCTGGGACCGCCTTCGAAGTCCGGACGGTTGTTGATGACGCTGCGAAAGCCCGCCGCGGCCGCCGCGGCCATCGCCTCGGGGCCGAGCTGCGGAGCGACGGCGACGTCGGCGTCGAGTTGCTGGACGGTCAATGGCATCGTGGCTCCTCAGCGCGCGAGTGCGGCCTTGACTGCTGCGGAGACGGCTCCCATGTCGGCACGGCCGGCGAAGCGCGCCTTGGCGGCAGCCATCATCTTGCCCATGTCGGACGGGCCGGTGGCCCTCGTCTCGGCGACGAGGGCGGCGACCTCGGCACGGATCTCGTCGGCGCCGAGGCGTTGCGGCAGGTAGCTCTCGAGCACGTGCAGCTCGGCCGTCTCCTTGTCGACCAGGTCCTGCCTGCCGCCGGCCGCGAACTGCTCGATCGAATCCTTGCGTTGCTTGACGAGCTTGTCGACGATCGCGATCGTCGCCGTGTCGTCGAGGACGATGCGCTCGTCGACCTCGCGCTGCTTCACCGCAGCGAGCAGGCCGCGGATCGTCAGCAACCGCGGCGCGTCCTTGGCGCGCATCGCGGTCTTCATGTCTTCGGTGATGCGTTCCTTGAGGCTCATGGTCTGCACTCCGCAAAAAGCAAAGCCCGCGCAAGCGGGCTCATCGGCGACAACGCTCGGTGCGCCTCAGTAGAGCTTCTTCGGCAACTGCATGCTGCGGACGCGCTTGAAGTGGCGCTTGACCGCGGCCGCCTTCTTGCGCTTGCGCTCTGCCGTCGGCTTTTCGTAGAACTCGCGAGCGCGCAGGTCGGTCAGGAGGCCGAGCTTCTCGACCGTCCGCTTGAAGCGGCGAAGGGCGACATCGAAGGGCTCGTTTTCCT
>DATMGW010000259.1:0-21362 GCA_035555295.1 Caldimonas sp. | reverse complement strand
CAACTACGGCCTCACGCCCGAGCAGGCCGAGCGCGGCGGCCTCAACCCGAAGATGTTCAACAGCTTTCTCGACGGTTCCAAGCCGTCGATCGAATCGACGGCGGTCGCCAACGCAACCGGCCTGACGGTGCCGAGCAACGGCCTGCAGTACCCGCCGGCGAGCGTCGAGGACATCCCCTTCGTCACCCGGCCGATCGAAGACGGCGGCGTGCTCGAGAGGAAAGGCATGGTCGAGGTGATCTCGTCGCTCGAAGCGAACGGCCGGGCGATCCCGTACGACATCCGCATGGGCGTGTGGGTCACGGTCGAAGGCAAGACCGAATACATCCGCAACTGCTTCGAGGAATACAACGCTCACACGGACCCGAGCGGCCGCTACTTCACGCTCTACAAGCGCTGGCACCTGATCGGGCTCGAGGTCGGCATGTCGGTGGCGAGCGTGGCGCTGCGGCGCGAAGCGACCGGCGTGGCGACCGCGTGGAACGCCGACGTCGTCGCCACCGCCAAGCGCGACCTGAAGGCCGGCGACGTGCTCGACGGCGAAGGCGGCTATACCGTCTGGGGCAAGCTGTTGCCGGCGCAGACGTCGGCGCGCCTCGGCGGCCTGCCGCTCGGCCTGGCCCACGACGTGAAGATGACGCGCGCCGTGAAGAAGGGACAAAGCCTTTCCTGGGGCGACGTCGCGATCGACACGACGACGGCGGCGTACCGGCTGCGCCGCGAAATGGAATCGACCTTCGCCGCACCGCAGTTGAAGACGGCGTGATCGACCTTCTCGTTCGCGACGCCCTCGTCGTCGACGGAACGGGCGCGGCGCCGCGCCATGCCGACGTCGCCGTCGCCGGCGGCCGGATCGTCGGCGTCGGCTGGCGCCTCGCCGGCCCGGCACAACGGACGGTCGACGCCTCCGGTCTCGCCCTGATGCCCGGCATCGTCGACAGCCACACCCACTTCGACGCCCAGATCACCTGGGACCCGACGCTGTCGCCGTCGCCGGCGCTCGGCGTCACGACGGCGGTGATCGGGAACTGCGGCTTCACGATCGCGCCGTGCCGCGTCGCCGATCGCGAGCTGACGATGCGCAACCTCACCCAGGTCGAGGGCATGTCGCTAGCGGCGCTGCAGCAGGGCATCGCCTGGGACTTCGAGACCTTTCCCGAATACATGGCGCAGCTGCGCAAGCGCGGCTCGGCCGTCAACGTCGCCGCCTACGTCGGCCACTCGTCGGTGCGCACCTACGTGATGGGCGCCGACGCGACCCGGCGCGCCGCGACGACCGAGGAGATCGCGGCCATGCAGGCGATCGTCCGCGAAGCGATGGCGCACGGCGCCGTCGGCTTCGCCAGCAGCACGAGCCCGGCGCACAACGGCAAAGGCGGGCTGCCGATGCCGTCTCGCCTGGCGAGCGACGAGGAGATGGCGGCGCTCGTCGGCGCCATGGGTGAAGGCGGGCGCGGCGTCTACATGCTGACCAAGGGCGGCCACACGTCGATGTCCTTTCTCGAGTCGCTCGCCGCGCTCGGCGGTCGCCCTGTGATGGTCGCCGCGCTGCTGCATAACGCAACGAACCCGCGTGCCGTGTTCGACGACCTCGACGCCATCGCCGCGGCCAACGCACGCGGCCGCCGCATGCTCGGCCAGGTCTCGTGCTGCCCGCTGACGATGGACTTCACGCTTGCCTCGCCGTACCCGGTCGAGGGCCTCGCGAGCTGGAAGCCGGCGCTCGGTCGTTCCGGCGCGGCGCTCGAGGCGGTGCTCGGCGATCCGGCGTTTCGCGTCGGCGTTCGCGCCGAGCTGGCGACGGCAACCACCTTTCGCCTCTTCAACGGCGAGTGGGACAAGGTCCACGTCGTCGAGACGGCGCGACGCGAGAACGCGCGCCACGAGCAGCGCAGCATCGCCGAAATCGCCCGCGAAGCGGGGCGCGATCCGCTCGACACGATGCTCGACCTCGCCCTGGACGAAGAGCTGCAGACGATTTTCACCGCGCAGCTCCTCAACAGCGACGAGGACGCCGTCGGCCGCATGCTCAACCACCCGCACAGCATCGTCAGCCTCAGCGATGCCGGCGCGCACCTGACGTTCTTCAACGATGCCGGCTTCGGCCTGCATCTGCTCGGCCACTGGTCGCGCGAGCTCGGTGGGATGAGCCTGGCGGAGGCGGTGCGACGCCTGAGCGCGCACCCTGCTTCCGTACTGGGCCTGGAAGGTCGCGGCCTGATCCGCGAAGGCTACGCCGCCGATCTGCTCCTGTTCGATCCGAAGACGGTCGGGCGCGGGCCGAAGCGCCGTGTCCATGACCTGCCCGGCGGCGCGCCGCGGCTGACGACCGATGCGCTCGGCGTGCACGGTGTCTGGGTCAACGGCCGGCAGGTCGCCGGCGCGTCCGGGCTGTTGCCCGACGTGCCGATGGCCGGCGAGCTGCTGACCCGGTTCGCTGCCTGAGCAACCGTCCCTGCGGGTCGGCAGAATCACGCCATGACCGACCTGTCGCTTGCCCGGCACATCGCGTCGCAGCTCGGCGATGCCGGTGAAGACCTCGACCCGGCCGAGACGGCCGAGTGGTGCGAGGCGCTCGACGCGCTGATCGCCGCGCACGGCGAGGCGCGTGCCCGCTTCCTGTTCGACGCGCTCCTTGCCCACGCGCGCCGCCGCGGCGTTCGCTGGCTGCCTTCGATGGTGACGCCGTACGTCAACACGATCGCCCTCGAGGCGCAGCCGCCTTTCCCCGGCGACCTGGCGATGGAGCAGCGCCTCGCCGCGCTGATGCGCTGGAACGCGCTGGCGATGGTGATGCGCGCCAATCGCGTCGAAACCGGCGGCTCGGCCGAGCTCGGCGGCCATATCGCCAGCTACGCGTCGGCCGCCGACCTGTTCGAGGTCGGCTTCAACCATTTCTTCCGTGCCCGCAACGACGCGTCAGGACAGCTCGGCGACCTCGTTTTCTTCCAGCCGCATTCGGCGCCCGGCGTCTATGCGCGGGCGTTCCTCGAAGGGCGCCTGTCGGCCGACGACCTGGCGCACTACCGACAGGAGCTCGTCGCTCCTGCACACGGGGCGCGCGGCCTGACCTCGTACCCGCATCCGCAGCTGATGCCCGACTTCTGGCAGTTCCCGACCGGCTCGATGGGAATCGGCCCGATCAACGCGATCTACCAGGCGCGCTTCATGCGCTACCTCGCGCATCGTGGCCTGCTCCCCGCCGTGCAGGGACCGCTGCAACGTCGCGTCTGGGGCTTTTTCGGCGACGGCGAGATGGACGAGCCCGAATCGATCGCCGCGCTCTCGCTGGCGGCGCGCGAGCAGCTCGACAACTGCACCTTCGTCATCAACTGCAACCTGCAGCGCCTCGACGGGCCGGTGCGCGGCAACGGCCGCATCGTCGACGAGCTCGAGTCGCTCTTCGCCGGCGCCGGCTGGCACGTCGTCAAGTGCCTGTGGAGCAGCGATTGGGACGTGCTCTTCGCGCGCGACCGCGGCCACGCCCTGATGCGCGCGTTCGCGCAGACGGTCGACGGCCAGTTCCAGACCCTCTCGGCGAAGGACGGCGCGTTCAACCGCGAGGTCTTTTTCGGGCAGAACGACGAGCTGCGCGCCCTCGTCGCCGACCTGCGCGACGAAGACATCGACCGCCTGCGCCGCGGTGGCCACGACGCGGTGAAGATCCACGCCGCCTTCGCCGCCGCCGTCGCGCGCACCGGGCAGCCGACGGTCGTGCTGGCCAAGACGATGAAGGGCTACGCGATGGGCGGCGCGGCGCAGGGCAGGATGACGACGCACCAGGCGAAGAAGCTCGACAGCGCCGGCCTGCTCGCCTTCCGCGACCGCTTCGCCCTGCCGATGAGCGACGCCGATTGCGAACGGCTCGCCTTCTGCAAGCCGGCCGACGACAGCGCCGAGATCCGCTATCTGCTGAGCCGGCGGCGCGCCCTCGGCGGGCCGCTGCCGGCGCGGCGCAGCGACTGCGCGCCGCTCGCCGTCCCCGCGCTCGAGGCGACTGCCGCGTTCGCGCTGCACGCCGACGGCAAGGAGATGAGCACGACGATGGCGTTCGTGCGCATCCTTGGCAGCCTGATGAAGGACGAGGCGCTCGGGCCGCGCGTCGTTCCCATCGTCGCCGACGAGGCGCGCACTTTCGGCATGGCGAGCCTGTTCCGCACGGTCGGCATCTACGCACCGCTCGGCCAGCTCTACCAGCCCGAGGACTCGGGCTCGATGCTCTACTACCGCGAGGACAAGAGCGGCCAGATCCTCGAGGAAGGGATCACCGAGGCCGGCGCCCTGTCGTCGTGGACGGCGGCCGCGACGTCGTACTCGACGCATGGCCTGGCGATGCTGCCGTTCTATATCTACTACAGCATGTTCGGCTTCCAGCGCGTCGGCGACCTGATCTGGGCCGCCGCCGACCAGCGCGCGCGGGGCTTCCTGATCGGCGCGACCGCAGGGCGGACGACGCTGTCGGGGGAAGGACTGCAGCACCAGGACGGGACGAGCCACCTGATCGCCGCGACCGTGCCGAACTGCAAGGCCTACGACCCGGCCAACGCCTGCGAGCTCGCCGTCATCGTCGACCACGGCATGCGCGAGATGCTCGAGCAACAGAAGGACGTCTTCTACTACGTGACGGCGATGAACGAGAACGTCCCCCAGCCGTCGCTGCCGCCCGAGGCGCACGAAGGCGTGCTGCGCGGCATGTATCGCTTTCGCGCGTCGACGCGTGAAGGTGCCCGGCACGTGCAGTTGCTGGCCTCGGGCGCCATGCTCGGCGAAGCGATCAAGGCGGCAGCCGTGCTTGAGGCCGAGCACGGCGTCGCCGCCGACCTCTGGAGCGTGACGAGCTTCAGCGAGCTGGCGCGCGCCGGCGTCGCCGCCGAGACCGCGTGGCGACACGGCGCGACGAGCGTGCTGCGCACCTACGTCGGCGAGCAGCTCGCGCCGACGCGCGGCCCGATCGTCATCGCCACCGACTACGTGCGCGCCGTTCCCGAGCAGATCCGCGCCTTCCTGCCGCCGGGCCGGCGCTGCGTCACGCTCGGCACCGACGGCTTCGGCCGCAGCGACACGCGCGCCGCGCTGCGCGCGCACTTCGAGGTCGACGCGGCGGCGATCGCCGGCGCGGCGCTACGCGCCCTCGGTTGAGGGGCGATGACCTTCCGGCCTGGTGCCGGCATTTCTTGTGCGAGCACGCCGGTCCGGCGCAGAATCGCCCGACGGCGAGCGAGCACGAATGGCGCCGCCGCGAGGAGGTTCGCGATGGTTCCTTCGGCCGCCGTCTCGCTGCCCAGCTCGCAGCGTCTGCCCGAGCTCGATGTCGTCCGCGGATTTGCGTTGCTCGGCATTCTCATCATGAACATGCCGGGCTTCGGCACCTCCTTCTTCGCGGAGGCCGACGGTTCGCATCTCTGGCCCGGTCGCATCGATCAGATCGCCGAGGCGACACGCGACCTGCTGTTCTCGGGCAAGTTCAACAGCATGTTCAGCCTCCTCTTCGGGATCGGCTTCACCTTGCAGTTCGCGCGCATGCAACGCGCCGCACCGCAGCGGGCAACGACGCTGTACTTGCGCCGGCTCGCCGTTCTCGCCGCAATCGGACTGCTGCACGCCGGTGCGTTCTGGACGGGTGATGTCCTGCACGTCTACGCCGGCCTCGGACTCCTGCTCGTTCTGGTCTTGCGCCGCGTGAGCGATCGCGCGATCGTCGTTCTCGTCGCCCTGTGCTTGCTCTATCCGGCCGTCTCGGGCGCCGTGCGGCTGCTGGTGACGACGCCGGAGCTCACGGCTGAACGCGTGGCGATCGCCCAGGCCTTCGAAGTGAGCAACAACGCCGCCTACGGGCATGGCTCCTTCTGGGACGCGGCCGTCGAGCATGCGCGCGAGTTCTCTTTCTTCTACCTCGACCCTTGGGCGTTGTGGAGCACGCTCGGCTTCTGGGTACAGATGGCGTTGACGATGCTGCTGGGCATCCTGGCCGGTCGCCATCGCTGGCCGCAGCGCATCGCCGAGCTGATGCCGCAGATCCGCCGTCTGCACGTCTGGACGCTCGTCATCGGAGTGGCCTGCGGTATCGCGTTCACCGTCATCTGGGAAGTGCAGCGCGCCCCCGGGCCAACACCGTTGAAGGTGCTGGCCGGCATCGCCTATTGGCTCAGCCGCCTGTCGATGATGCTGTTCTACGTCCTGACAATCGTTCGCCTCATGCAGCGGCCGGGCTGGGCCCGACGCTTCGCGCCAATCGCCGCCGCCGGACGCATGCCCCTCACCAACTACCTCATGCAGACGGCGATCTGCACGACGCTGTTCTATGGCTGGGGCTTCGGCCTGTGGGGAAGGGTCGGCCCGGCGGCGGGCTTCGTCCTGGCCTTGGCCATCTTCTTCGTCGTGCAAGTGCCGTGGAGCGTCTGGTGGCTGCGGCGGCACGAGCAGGGACCCCTCGAATGGGCCTGGAGCCGCCTCACCTACGGCCGGGTCGACGCCAAACGCCTCGCCGGAACCCCCGTCGCCGGGCCGGGCTGAGCACGCGACCGGCAGGAGGCGCTTCGCTCAAAGCTGGAAAGCGAGCCAGAGCAGCAGGCCCTCGGAGAGATCGCGCAGCAGGCCAGGCTCGCCGGGCTCGAAGCGGCTGGCCCGGATCCGCTCGCCCTCGATCCACGCCGCGAAGCGGCGCACGTCGGCCGGCTCGTAGAAGGCGACCATCAGCTCGTAGTTGAGGAAGAGGCTGCGCAGATCGAGGTTGGCCGAGCCGGCGAGCGCGAACTGGTCGTCGATGACGACGGCCTTCGCGTGCAGCATCCACGGCACGAACCAGACGCGCGCGCCGGCGGCGACGAGATCGCGCAAAGGCCGGTGCCGGGCGACGTCGGCCAGGCGATGGTTGGAGCGCCGCGGCAGGACGAGATCGACCGCAACGCCGCGGCGCGACGCCAGCGTCAAGGCCATCAGCAGCGTCGCATCGGGGATGAAGTAGGGCGTGACGGCGAGAATGCGACGCCGGGCCATGAAGCAGCCCGAGAGCAGCAGCGCCTGCACCGTGTCGTCGACCTGTTCGGGGCCGCTCGGCACGAGTTGCGCGAGCGGGGCGTCGCTCGCGGCCGTGGCCTCGTCCGGCGACGGGCAGTGCAGCGTTGCCTCGGTGCGCGTCGCGTACGCCCAATCCTTTTCGAACTGCTCGCAGGCCCGGGCGACGATGCCGCCGCGCAGATCGAAGCTGAGATCGTGCCAGGCGTGATCGCGCAGCGAGTCGAAGGAGCGGTTCGAGGCCGTCGCGCCGACGGCGGCGTCGCCCTCGAAATACTCTGCAGCGAAATTGCGCCCCCCGCACCAGAGGCGCGCGACGTCGGCGATGACCATCTTGCGGTGGTTGCGCAGGTTGGCCCGGCCGCGCAGGATCGAGCGGAACGGCGGGACGAACTTGACGACGACGACGCCGGAGCGGCGCAGCGCCTTGACGTCGAGCCGGCCGCCGAGCCAGGCGCCGATGCCGTCGATGAGCAGACGCACGCGCACACCGGCTGCAGCGCGTCCGCGCAAGGCCGCGGCGATCTCGTCGCCGAGGCGGTCGCGGGCCAGGATGAAGGTGCAGATGTCGAGCGTCTGCGTCGCGCCTGCGATCACCTCGAGCAGGGCCAGGCGCGCCTGGCTGCCGTCGGCGTGGACGTGCAGCGCCTCGTACGGCGCCGCTGGGGCCAGGCCCATCGAGCGGCCGAGCCGGCGCGCCCAGAGCGACGCGACCTCGACGTCGTCGGGCCCGGCCAACTCGATCGGCGGCAGCGCGAGCGCCGGCGCGTCGCGCATGCGGAGCTTGCGGCTGCCGAACATCAGGTAGAGCGGAATCGCGATGTACGGCAGCAAGGCGAGGGCGACGACCCAGGCGATCGCCGCCGGCGGATCGCGCCGCTGCGGCAGCGAGCGCGAGACGCCGACGTAGATGATCAGGCCGAGCGCGACCACGAGGCCGTGGATGGTCAGCAGATAGCGGCTGAAGAAGACGTCGAGGGTCATCGCGCCCTCACCCCGCGCTGCGAAGAAGATGCTGCGCCGCCCTCAGGATGACACACCGGCCAAGCGGGCCGGCAGCTCACTTCTTGCGGTACTTGCGCAGCGCGGCGTACTGCGCCGCTGCCATGATCAACTCGTTCTGCGCCTTCGCGAGATCGATGTCGTTGTGGGCGTTCTTCAGCGCCTCTTCGGCCAGCTGCTTCGCTTCGTTCGCCTTCGCCTCGTCGAGGTCCTTGCCACGGATCGCGGTGTCGGCGAGCACCGTCACCGAGCCGGGCTGGATCTCGAGGATGCCGCCGGCGACGAAGACGAACTCTTCCTCGCCGTTGTCGGCACGAACGATGCGCACCGCGCCCGGCTTGATGCGCGTGATCAGCGGCGTGTGCCGCGGGTAGATACCGAGCTCTCCCATCTCGCCAGGCAGGGCGACGAACTTCGCCTCGCCGGAAAAGATCCGTTCCTCGGCCGAGACGACGTCGACTTGCAGCGTGGCCATGGTGCCCTTGCCCTATTGAATGGTCTTGGCCTTCTCGATGGCCTCGTCGATGCCGCCGACCATGTAGAACGCCTGCTCGGGAAGCGAATCGCACTCGCCGTTGGCGATCATCTTGAAGCCGCGGATCGTTTCCTTCAGTGACACGTATTTGCCTTCGGTGCCGGTGAACACCTGGGCGACGAAGAACGGCTGGCTCAGAAAGCGCTGGATCTTGCGGGCGCGGGCGACGGCGAGCTTGTCTTCCGGGGCGAGTTCGTCCATGCCGAGGATGGCGATGATGTCGCGCAGCTCCTTGTAGCGCTGCAGGATGCCCTGCACCTGGCGCGCGACGTTGTAGTGCTCCTCGCCGACGACGTGCGGGTCGAGCTGGCGCGACGTGCTGTCGAGCGGGTCGACCGCCGGGTAGATGCCGAGCGAGGCGATGTCGCGCGACAGCACCACGGTCGAGTCGAGGTGGGCGAAGGTCGTCGCGGGAGACGGGTCGGTCAGGTCGTCGGCCGGAACGTAGACGGCCTGGATCGAGGTGATCGAGCCGACCTTGGTAGAAGTGATTCGCTCCTGCAGCCGCCCCATCTCCTCGGCCAGCGTCGGCTGGTAGCCGACCGCCGAAGGCATGCGGCCGAGCAGCGCCGAGACCTCGACTCCGGCGAGCGTAAAGCGGTAGATGTTGTCGACGAAAAAGAGCACGTCCTTGCCTTCGTCGCGGAACGACTCGGCGATCGTCAGGCCCGTCAGCGCGACGCGGAGGCGATTGCCCGGCGGCTCGTTCATCTGGCCGTAGACCATCGACACCTTCGACTCGCCCAGGTTGGCGCTGTTGACGACTCCCGAATCCATCATCTCGTGATAGAAGTCGTTGCCCTCGCGGGTGCGCTCGCCGACGCCGGCGAACACGCTCAACCCCGAGTGCGCCTTGGCGATGTTGTTGATGAGCTCCATCATGTTGACGGTCTTGCCGACGCCGGCGCCGCCGAACAGGCCGACCTTGCCGCCCTTGGCGAACGGGCAGATGAGGTCGATCACCTTGATGCCGGTCTCGAGCAGGTCGGTCGAAGGCGAGAGCTCGTCGTAGGCCGGCGGCCGGCGGTGGATCGAGGCAAGCAGCTCCTGGCTGATCGGGCCGCGCTCGTCGATCGGGTTGCCGAGGACGTCCATGATGCGGCCCAGCGTCGCCGGGCCGACCGGCACCGAGATGCCGGCGCCGGTGTTCGTGATCATCATGCCGCGGCGCAGCCCCTCGGATGCGCCGAGGGCGATCGTGCGGACGATGCCGTCGCCGAGCTGCTGCTGGACCTCGAGCGTCAGCGCCGTGCCTTCCATCTTCAGCGCGTCGAAGATGTGCGGCATCGCGTCGCGCGGGAACTCGACGTCGACGACGGCGCCGATGCACTGGACGATCTTGCCCTGTGCCTGCGTCGCGGTGGTTTGCATGTCAGCCATGTTCGATTCCTTCAATCCTCGATTCGTTTCGGACCGTCGACGGCATGCCGCTAGACAGCGGCAGCCCCCGCGACGATCTCGGAAAGCTCTTTGGTTATCGCCGCCTGGCGCGTCTTGTTGTAGATCAGCTTCAGCTCGGCGATCACGTTGCCGGCGTTGTCGGTCGCCGATTTCATCGCCACCATGCGCGCCGACTGCTCGGACGCCATGTTCTCCGCCACAGCCGTGTAGACGAGCGCCTCGATGTAGCGGACGAGCAGCTCGTCGATCACGGTCTTCGCGTCGGGCTCGTAGATGTAGTCCCAGCTGTGCTTGCCCGGCTCGTGCTGCATCTGATCGTCGGTCAGCGGCAGCAGCTGCTGGATCACCGGCTCCTGGCGCATCGTGTTGATGAAGCGCGTGTAGCAGAGATGGACGGCCTTCAGCTGGCCGGCGGCATAGGCGTCGAGCAGGACCTTGACCGGGCCGATCAGACGCTCGAGCTGCGGCCGGTCGCCCAGGTGCGTCGCGTGCGAAACGACCCTGGCGCCGATCCGGTTGAGAAAGCCGAGCCCCTTGTTGCCGATGGCGACGGCGTCGGCCTTCACGCCCTGGCCATCGAGCTCGCGCAGCCTGGCCGTCAGCGCGCGCAGCACGTTCGTGTTCAGGCCGCCGCACAAGCCCTTGTCCGTCGTCACGAGGATGAAACCCGTGGCCGCGGCCTTCTCGTTGGCGACCAGGAACGGGTGCTTGTACTCCGGGGTCGCATGCGAGAGGTTGGCGGCGAGGCTGCGCACGAGCTCGGCGTACGGGCGCGCCGTGCGCATCCGCTCCTGCGCCTTTCGCATCTTCGACGCGGCGACCATCTCCATCGCCTTGGTGATCTTCTTCGTGTTCTCGACGCTCTTGATCTTGCCGCGAATTTCCTTGCCGGCTGCCATGGCTCGATCTCCTTACCGGTCCGAAAGCCGCTTCAGGCGAACGACTTCTTGAACGCGGTGAGCGCGTTCGACAGCTCCGCCTCGGCGTCCTTGTCGAGCACCTTGGTGTCCTCGATCTTCGCCAGCAGTGCAGCGTGGCTCGTCTTCAGGTGCGTATGCAGGCCGCTTTCGAAGGCGAGGATCTTCTTGACGTCGACGCTGTCCATGAAGCCCTTGTTGACGGCGAAGAGGGACGCCGCCATCAGCGAGATCGGCAGCGGCGAATACTGCGCCTGCTTGAGCAGCTCGGTGACGCGGGCGCCGCGGTCGAGCTGCTTCCTGGTCGCCTCGTCGAGGTCGGACGCGAACTGGGCGAACGCGGCGAGCTCGCGGTACTGCGCCAGGTCGGTGCGGATGCCGCCCGAGAGGCCCTTGATGACCTTGGTCTGCGCCGCGCCGCCGACGCGCGACACCGAGATGCCGGCGTTGATCGCCGGCCGGATGCCGGCGTTGAAGAGCGAGGTCTCGAGGAAGATCTGCCCGTCGGTGATCGAGATCACGTTGGTCGGAACGAACGCCGAGACGTCGCCGGCCTGCGTCTCGATGATCGGCAGCGCCGTCAGCGACCCGGTCCGGCCCTTCACCGCGCCCTGGGTGAAGTCCTCGACGTACTTCTCGTTGACGCGCGCGGCGCGCTCGAGCAGGCGCGAGTGCAGGTAGAACACGTCGCCCGGATAGGCTTCGCGGCCCGGCGGGCGGCGCAACAGCAGCGAGACCTGCCGGTACGCGACCGCCTGCTTCGAGAGGTCGTCGTAGACGATCAGGGCATCCTCGCCGCGGTCGCGGAAGTATTCGCCCATCGAGCAGCCCGAATAGGCGGCGACGTATTGCATCGCCGCGCTTTCGGCCGCCGACGCGGCGACGACGATCGTGTATTCCATCGCCCCGGCCTGCTCGAGCGAGCGGACCACGTTCTTGATCGACGACGCCTTCTGGCCGATGGCGACGTAGATGCAGGTCATGTGCTGACCCTTCTGGTTGATGATCGCGTCGATCGCCACCGCGGTCTTGCCGGTCTGCCGGTCGCCGATGATCAGCTCGCGCTGGCCGCGGCCGATCGGCACCATCGAGTCGATCGACTTCAGGCCCGTCTGCATCGGCTGGCTGACGCTTTGCCGCGCGATCACGCCGGGAGCGATCTTTTCGATCGGCGCGGTGAGCTTGGCGTTGACCGGGCCCTTGCCGTCGATCGGCGCGCCGAGCGCGTTGACGACGCGGCCCTTCAGCTCGGGGCCGATCGGCACTTCGAGGATGCGGCCCGTGCACTTGACCGTGTCGCCTTCCGAGATGTGCTCGTATTCGCCCAGGATCACCGAGCCGACCGAGTCGCGCTCGAGGTTCAGGGCCAGCCCGTACGTCGCAGAGCCGTCGGGCGCGGCCGGAAACTCGAGCATCTCGCCCTGCATCGCGTCCGACAGGCCGTGGATGCGGCAGATGCCGTCGCTCACCGAGACGACGGTGCCTTCGTTGCGGATGTCGGCCGACGCCGCAAGGCCCTGGATGCGGCTCTTGATCAGCTCGGAGATTTCAGCGGGGTTCAGTTGCATGGCCGGGCTTTCGCTCTGCGATGTGGGCAGGCTGGTGGGGTCTACGGATGGGATTCGGGGCCGTGAACGCGTCGCGTCAAGCGGACAGCGCCGCTTTCATCTGCTCGAGGCGGGCACGAATCGAGGTGTCGAGGACTTCGTCGCCGACGATCACGCGAACGCCGCCGATCAGCTCGGGCTCGACGACGACATGCGGATCGAGCTTTCTGCGAAAGCGCTTCTCCATCGCCGCCTTCACGTCGGCGAGCTGTGCATCGGTCAGCGCGAAGGCGCTCTCGATCGTCGCTTGCGAAGTGCCGCTGCGCGCGTCGACGAGCGCCTGGAACTGCGCCGCGATCTCCGGCAGCACGGCAAGGCGGCCGTTGTCGATCACGGTTCGAAGCAGGTTCTTCGCGGCGTCGCCGAGCGCAGCGCCGGACGATGTCTTCATGATCGAGACGATGACGTCGAACACCTGCGCCGCAGAGACCTTCGGGCTGTCGGCGAAATAGCGCATCTGCGCGTCGCCCGCGACCTGCCCGAGGGCCCCTATCTCGGCGGCGAGCGCCGCGGGATCGCTCTCTTCTGACGCCTTCATCAAGGCTTCCGCATAGGGGCGCGCGATCGTGGCGAGCTCGGCCATGTCAGCGCCCGCCCGGCCGCCCGCAGGGCGCTGAGTGTCCCCTTGCGGGGCAGTGAACGAAGAGCGCGCGAGGGCTCGATTTCATAGCTCGGCCTGCAGGCGCCCGAGCAGCTCGGCGTGCGCGCGGGCGTCGACCTCGCGCCGCAGGATCTGCTCGGCGCCCTTGACGGCGAGCGCGGCGACTTGCTCGCGCAGCGCCTCGCGCGCCTTGGTCGCTTCCTGCTGCGCTTCGGCGTGGGCGGCGGCGATGATCTTCGCGCCCTCGTCGCTGGCCCGGCCCTTCGCTTCCTCGATCATCGACTGGGCCAGGCGCTCGGCATCGGCGAGACGCTGCGCCGCGTCGTTGCGCGCCGACGAAAGCTCCTGCTCGACGCGGAGGTTGGCGGCGGCGAGCTCGGCCTTGGCCTTGTCGGCGGCCGACAGGCCCTCGCGGATCTTCGCGGCGCGCTCGTCGAGCGCCGCGGTGATCGGCGGCCAGATGAACTTCATCGTGAACAGACCCAGGATCACGAACACGATCATCTGGATCCAGAAGGTGGAGGTAATGCTCACGGGGCTGACTCGGTGGAGTGGGCGAAGCGGCGGCGGAGCGCCGCAGCGCCCCGCTCGCGAACGAAGCCGTTACTTCGGCAGGTTGGCGATCTGGGCCAGGAACGGGTTGGCCGTCGTGTACCAGAGCGCGATGCCGGCGCCGATGATGAACGAGGCGTCGATCAGGCCGAGGAGCAGGAACACCTTGGTCTGCAGCACGCCCATCAGCTCGGGCTGGCGCGCCGCCGATTCGAGGTACTTGCTGGCCATGATGCCGACGCCGACGCAAGCGCCCAACGCGCCGAGGCCGATGATGAGGCCGGCGGCGACCGCGACGAGACCGATGAGTTCCATGATGACTCCAGAGTTTTGATTGGGGGGTGAGGAAAGAGGAAGGATTCAGTGCGCCGGTCGCCGTCAGTGCGAGTCGTGCGCCTGGCCGATGTAGACGAGCGTCAGCATCATGAAGACGAACGCCTGCAGGATGATGATCAGGATGTGGAAGATCGCCCAGACCGTGCCGGCGCCGATGTGCAGCAGGGCCAGCGCGAAGCCGCCGACCGACAGCGTGAAGGCGCCGCCGAGCAGCGCGATCAGCAAGAAGATGAGCTCGCCGGCGTACATGTTGCCGAACAGCCGCATGCCGTGCGAAACGGTCTTGGAGACGAACTCGACGATCTGCATCCCGACGTTGGCGAGCGAGAGCAGCAGAAAGCCGATCCAGCTGAGCGGGTTGGCCGTCATCTTGACCGTTCCGAAGGGCGCGACGTAGAGCTCATGCAGCCAGCCGCCGAGGCCCTTGATCTTGACGTTGTAGATCAGGCACAGGATCAGGACGCCAACCGACAGGCCCATCGTGATCGACAGGTCGGCGGTCGGCACGACGCGCAGGTAGGCGTGCTCGGCATCGTGCCCGGTGGCGCCATAGATCCACTTCCAGATGCCGGGCAGCAGGTCGACCGGCAGCAGGTCCATCGCGTTGAGGAGGACGACCCAGACGAAGACGGTCAGGGCCAGCGGTGCGACCAGCTTTCGGCTGTTGGCGTTGTGGACGATGCCCTTGGCCTCGTTGTCGACAAGCTCGAACAGGATCTCGACGGCAGCCTGGAAGCGACCGGGGACGCCCGAGGTCGCCTTCCTCGCGGCGCGCCAGAGCAGGAAGCAGCCGAGCGCGCCGAGCAGCGCCGAGAAGATGACGGAGTCGAAATTGACGACCGAGAAATCGACCAGACCCTTCGGCTTGCCGGTGCCGAAGTGGGTCAGGTGGTGGATGATGTATTCGCCGGCGGTGGGCGCTTGCTCTTCGGCTGCCATGTCTACTCGAATATCTTTGCGGTTCCGTCGATCACTTTGCGCGGCCGCGCCAGAGCAGAGCGAACCCGTAAGTCTGCATGCAGACGACCAGCGTGGCCAGCAGGACCGGCCAGCTCAGCCCGACGACGATACGCGGGGCGAGGACGAGCAAGGCGACCGACAACGCCATCTTCAACCCGCCCCAGCCGAGCATGCTGAGCGTGCTCGCGAGCGGCGACAGCAAGCTGAGCCGGCTCGTCGTGCCACGCGCCATCAACGCCCCCGGCAGAGCGACGACGGCCGCGCCGTAGAGCGCCGACTGCGCCGCAACGACGCTGCCGGACACCGCCCCGACGATCGCCGCGACCACGGCGCCGACCGCCACCTGGGCCGCCACGACCCACCAGGGCGAGAGCGTCGGCTGGCGCCGGAGCAGCGCTGCCGCCTCGTCGCGCGTCAGGCGACGGACCGGCGGTTCTTCGGCGTCGTCGAAAGCGGATCGGGAAGCGCCGCGCCCGTCGCCGCGGTACACCGCGTCGGAGGAGTGGCGCGGGAGGGCGACTTTCAGCACAGCCCAAGATTATACGTATGAACCCGCACTCGCCCGGCGCGCGCAGGTGCCCGGCGATGACACTGCCGCTGCGCTCGCTCGCGCCATGCGGCCAGGAGCATCGCGACCCGGTAGCAGCCGTCGGCGTCGACTGCGGCAATCCGCTAGACGACGGCGATCTCGAGCCGCATCGCCGCTTCGATCGTCGCCCCCGGGCGCAGCGCGACGAGGCCGTGCGCGACGGGCTCGGCCATGTGGATCGCGTTGCTGACGTGGCTCACCGGCTCGACGCAGTAGTAGTCGCGTCCGGGCGGCGTGTAGACGACCAGATAGGCGAGCTCGGAGACGAGCTGCAGCGAGAAACGCTCGTCGCGGATTCGCGCCGGGCCACGCCAGCCCTCGAAGCAGTGGTCGAAGTCGAGGTGCGCCAGATCGGCGTCGATGCCGGGCTGCGCCACCTTGCGCGTCGGCAGCCTGGTCGCGTCGCACTCCCAGCGATCGGACAACTCGATGTGCAGGCGGCTGCGCGGACGCTTGACGAAGTACGGGTGCCAGCCGAGGCCGACCGGTTGCTCGATCGCGGCGCTGTTCGTGAGCTGCAATCGGGCCGAGAACGACTCGGGAGCCAGCGTGTAGTACTGGCGCGCCTCGAAGGCGAAGGGCCAGTCCTCGTCGCCCGGATGGTCGAGACCGAGCACGAGCTCGATCGCGCTCGACGCGACGATGCGCCACGGCCGCTGCCAGCCGATGCCGTGCATCGAGTGCGGCGAATCGGCGACGTTGGCGCGCGTCGCGTAGTCGCGTCCCTTCCAGCGAAAGTGCCGGTAGCCGAGGCGATTCGAATACGGCAGGAGCGGATACATCGCGGCGCTGCGCGATTCGCCGAGCTGCATCGGCTCGGTCGAGCGAAGGATCGGCGTTTCGCGATGCCACAAGCCCGCAACCGCACCGCCGAGGTCGGGACGCACGGCCAGGCGCAACGCCCCGGCGTGCAGCTCGAAGCTGGAACGATCGGCGTCGGCGCCGCGCAAGAGACCCACGCTGTCCGTGTTCTTCATCCGAGCTCGGCTTTCAAGTAGTGCGCCCCCGCGATGGGGTTGAAGTAGTACGGAGGAATCTCCGTGAAGCCGAGCGAGGCGTACAGCTCGCGCGCCGATTCCATGTCGTCGAGCGTGTCGAGCAGCATCACGGAGTAGCCGACGCGGCGCGCTTCGTCGATCAGCGCCTGGGCGAGCGCCCGGCCGAGGCCGAAGCGACGAAATCCCGGGCGCACGAAAAGTCGCTTCATCTCGCAGGCATTGGCGTAGTCGACGTCGCCGAGCGGACGCAGCGCCGCGCAGCCGGCCGGCTTGCCGTCGACGAAGGCGAGCAGCAGGTGCCCGTGCGGCGCGCCGTATTCGCCGGGAAGCGAGGCGAGCTCGGCGTCGAAGTTCTGGAAACACAGATCGATCGCGAGGCTCGCCGCGTATTCGCGAAAGATCGTTGCCACGCGCAAAAGGTCGTCGGCCGATTCGGCGCGGCGCAATTCGATCTGGGCCGATGCACCGCCGGATTTCATCGTCGCCGCGGGATCGATCAAGCGTCGAGGCTCGCCACGAAGGCGACGCCGATCGCGCACGCCGCCGCGATCGCCAGCGCGATCATCCGCGAACCGGTACTGTCGATCGCCGCCGGCACGTCGGCGGTCAGGAGCTTGTCGCCGTGCAGCATCGGCGCGACCAGGTTCTGCCGGCGCTTGAGCCAGTAGAAGGCGACGGCGCAGACGTGCAGCACGGCCAGCGCGACGATGATCCACTGGCCGATGTCGGCGTGCCAGTGGCTGGCCGTGCGACTGGTCGCCGAGCTGACGTACTTGAAGAGCGGCCCGTTCGCGGCGATCTCGTCGTCGGCGACGAGGCCGGTCGCGACCTGGACGCCGAGCAGTCCGAGCAGGGCGAAGACCGACCACGCGCCGAGCGGGTTGTGGCCGACGTGATGGTGCTCGTGCGGCAGGCTCGCGCCGCGCAGATAGCGCAGGCTCGTCGCCGGCGCGTAGACGAAGGCCGCAAAGCGCGACCAGCGTCCGCCGACGAAGCCCCAGACGAGACGAAAGGCGAGCAGCGTGAAGATGACGTAGCCGCTGCGCATGTGCCAGATCATCGCCCCCCCGCCGATGTGCGCGCCGACGATGGAGGCAACGACGAGAACGGCGAGCAACCAGTGGAAGGTGCGCGTCGGCAGATCCCAGACGCGGATCGGCTGCAGCGCCGCGGCGGCGGCGTCGCTCATGCCGGCCCCACGGGTCGGCGCTTGCTCGAGACGGTGACGGATGACGCGCCTTCCTGCGTACGCGCGTCCGGCTGCGTACACTCACGCCGGCGCGCAGCAGCACGTTGCTGACTTGCCGTCGAGGAGAGGACCACCATGACCCGATCGTTCATGCCGGTGCTGATGGTAGCCGCTGGGCTCGCCACCTTCGCGGTCTCGCTGCCGGCGGCAGCGCAATTCGCCAAGCCCGAGGACGCGATCCGCTACCGGCGCGCGGCGTTCACCGTGATGTCGACGCACTTCGGGCGCGTCGCCGCCATGGCCAACGGCCGCGTCCCCTTCGACGCCAAGGCCGTCGCTGACAACGCCGAGATCGCGACGATCATGTCGAAGCTGCCGTATGCCGGCTTCGTCGAAGGAACCGACAAGGGCGAGACCCGCGCCGAGCCGAAGATCTGGAGCGAGATGGACAAGTTCCGCGCCGCCGCGGCGAAGATGCAGGAAGAAATGGCCAAGCTCAACAGCGTCGCCAAGACCGGAAACATCGACACGATCAAGGCCGCCGTCGGCGAGACGGGCAAGGCCTGCAAGGCCTGCCACGACGTCTACCGCAAGGAGTGACGCTACCATCGGCAGGTCCTGAATTGCCCCGCCTTCGCGGTCGCCCGACTGCCCTGGCCTCGCCTCGATGATGTTGCTTCCCCGCCCCGCCGCCGCGTGCTTGCGCGCGACGCTGCTCGCCTGCCTGGCCGCCCTGTCGCTGGGCGGCGTCCTGTCCGCCCGCGCCGCTGACGAGCCTGACGCCGGCGGCACCTTCGCGACGCCGGGCTATCCGCCGCGCACGCCGCCTGCGGGATCGCCTGCGGCGGGAAGCGCCGGGACCGGAAACGCACAGCAGTCCGGCACCTCTGCCCGCACGCCCGGTACGCCGAACGGAGCGACGAACTTGCGCGGCAGGGGCAACGACACGCGGCCCGGCAACGCCAACGACCTGGTGCCGCGCCGCGCCGAGATGCCGCCCGCCAAGCCCGGCGAGTTCCAGCGCTTCGTCGAAGGCGCGACCGGCCGGCTCCTGCCGATCTTCGGTTCGACGTTCTTCGCTGACGCCGCCGACACCTTCCAGTCGCTCGACAACGTTCCGGTATCGGCCGACTACACGATCGGCCCGGGCGACGAGATCGTCACACGCGCCTGGGGCTCGATCGACGTCGACTATCGCAGTACGGTCGACCGCAACGGCATGCTCAACCTGCCGAAGGTCGGCAGCTTCAACGTCGCCGGCGTCAAGGCTTCCGACCTCGAGCGGAACCTGCGCGCGCAGATCGGGCGCCTCTATACCAACTTCGACCTGAGCGTTTCGCTCGGGCAGTTGCGCGGCCTGCGCGTCTTCATCGTCGGGCCGGCGCAACGGCCCGGCGTGGTCACGCTGGCGAGCCAGTCGACGCTGCTCTCGGCGGTCGTCGCGGCGGGCGGGCCGGCGCCAAACGGATCGATGCGCAAGATCCTGCTGCGCCGCGACGGGCGCGTCATCTCCGAGCTCGACGTCTACGAATTCCTGGTCCAGGGCGACAAGTCGAAGGACGTGCAACTCGCCGCCGGCGACGTCGTCGTCTTCCAGCCTGCCGGCCCGCGCGTCGCCCTCACCGGATCGATCGACACGCCGGCGATCTACGAATTGAAGACGGCGCAGGAGCCCTTGCGTCAGCTGCTTCGCTACGCCGGCGGGGCGCCGGTGCTCGCCAACCCGAACCGCGTCCAGCTCGAGCGGATCGACCCGACACAGCCGACGGCGGCGCGCTTCGTCGAGACCTTCCGCCTCGATTCCGCGGGCCTGGAAAAGAGCTTGCGCGATGGCGACGTGCTGACGCTGCTGGAGATCTCGCCGCAGTTTGCCAACGAGGTGACGCTGAAGGGGCACGTCGCGCAGCCGCTGCGCTATCCGTTCACGCCCGGGATGCGGATCCGCGATCTGATCCCCGATCGCGAGGCCCTGATCTCGCCCGATTTCTACCGGCGCAAGAACCTGCTCGTGCAGGTGATCGAAGACGACGAAGCGGGCGGCGCGCGGGCCGGCACCGGCACCGGCACGGAGCCGAACGCGAACGCCGACGCATCGCGGGCGGCGCGTCTGACGGCGCAAGGCGCGGACCGCGCCGGCGCCGACACGGCCCCGGCCACGCAGAATTCCGGGACGACCGAGCGCGACGTGCGCGCCCAGGATCGCGCCGCCGTCGCCCGGGCACGACGCACGCCCGCGGCGCTGTTCGACGAGCTGAACTGGGACTACGCGACGATCGAGCGGCTCAATCCCGATCTGAGCACGCAGGTGATTGCCTTCGATCTCGGCAAGGCGATTCTGCAGAAGGACGAGGCGAACAACATCGCCCTCGCCCCGGGCGACGTCGTCACCGTGTACAGCCAGAAGGACGTACGCGTTCCGGTGTCACGGCAGACGCGCCTGGTCTCCCTCGAGGGCGAGATCAATGCGCCGGGCGTCTATCAGTTGCAGCCCGGCGATACGCTGCGCAGCCTGCTGCAGCGCGCCGGCGGCTTCACGGCGCAGGCCTATGTCTACGGGCTCGAGTTCAGCCGCGAGGAGACGCGTGCGCGCCAGCGCGAAAACCTCATGGCCGCGATCGCCCGGCTCGAATCGCTGTCGGCGATCCAGACGGCGCGCGACGCGGCGAACCGGCGCGACGACGTCAGCGCACAAACGGCGACGGCAGTGAGCAACGCGGCGACGCAGGCGCAGCTGGCACGCCTGTCGCGCCTGCAGCCGAACGGCCGCATCGCACTCGAGCTGACGCCCGACATCCGCACCCTCGATGCGCTTCCCGATCTGCCGCTCGAGCACGGCGACCGCATCGTCGTTCCGCCGCGGCCGGGCTTCGTCACCGTGGCCGGCGCCGTCGTCAACAACAACGCCTTCATCTGGAAGCCGGGGCGGACCGCCGGCGACTACCTGCGTCTGGCCGGCGCCGACGAAGCGGCGGACACCTCCAACATGTTCATCCTGCGCGCCGACGGGACGGTCAACCACGCGACCGACAAGCGCGGCTTCTTCGGCCGCAACAACCTGGAGTCGCAGCCGATGCAACCGGGCGACGCGCTGATCGTTCCGAACCAGCTCGACTTCGAGACCTGGGGCCGGGCGTTCGTTCGCAACCTGAAGGACATCTCGCTCATCTTCGGGCAGTTCGGCCTCGGCATCGCGGCGATCCATTCGCTCTGATCATGCTGAGCGCCGAATCGACCACCCCGCTCGCCGCCGCGCAAGCCCCCTTCGATGCTGCTGAGGACGACGTTCCCGAGGTCGGGCTGACGGACGTCCTCACGTGGCTCGGCGAGCAGAAGGCCCTGGTCAGCATCGTGACGTTCGCGGCGGCGGTCCTGTCCCTCGTCGTCGCCCTCGTGCTGCCACCCATCTACACAGCGAGTACAACCCTGCTCGCACCCGGATCGCAGCAGCAAGGCGGTTCCGCCGCGGCACTTGCCGCACTTGGCTCGCTCGGCGGACTAGCGGGCGGGCTGGGCGCAAAGTCGCCCGACGAGCTCTACGCCGCGCTGCTGAAGAGCGCAAGCGTCGAGCGCGCGCTCGACCAGCGCTTCAACCTGAAGTCGCACTACGACGTCGACAGCTTCGAGACCCTTCGCAAGGTCCTCCCCGAATACATCCGTGTCG
>DATMGW010000258.1:0-4291 GCA_035555295.1 Caldimonas sp. | reverse complement strand
GCCGAGCCGGTCGCGGTGCTCGACACGATCGGCGTCGACCCCGCCTACGGTCATCGCGGCGTCGGCCATGCCCTGGTGTCGCAGCTGTTCGCCAACCTCGGGGCGCTGCACATCGATCGGGTCGAGACGGTCGTGGCGCCCACCGACTTGCCGTTGCTGGGCTTCCTCTTCGACACCGGCTTCAAGCCATCGCAGCGGCTGAGCTTCGTGCGTCCCATTGCGATGAGCTCGCCCATGTAGCGGCAGACCCGGACACGGCACGGTGCCCGGCCCCCGAAAGTGCCCAGAGGAGATGCCATGATGCCCATGCCCGCAGTTCCGGTTCCCGGCGCGCGCTTCAACTTCGCGCAGCATCTGATCGACCGCAATGCCGGCCGCGCGGGCAAGGTAGCGTTCATCGACGACCAGTGCACGCTGACCTATGGCGCGCTTGCCGAGCGGATCCGCCGGATGGCTGCGGCACTGCTGGCTGTCGGGGTGCGTCGCGAGGAACGCGCGCTGCTCCTGATGCACGACAGCGTCGACTGGCCGGTGAGCTTTCTCGGCGCGATGTATGCGGGGATCGTCCCGGTCGCCGTGAACACCGTGCTCAGCGTCGACGACTACGTCTACATGCTGGCGCACAGCCGTTCGCGGGCGGTGCTGGTGTCGGCCGCGCTGCTGCCGACGCTGCGCTCGGCGCTGGCGATCGGTGGCCACGAGGTGCAGACCGTGATCGTCTCGCTGCCTGCGGGGCCGCTCGACGACGCCATGCTGGCGCTGGACACGCTTGTTTCGAGTCACGCCCCGCTGGCCGAGCCGGCCCGCACGGCTCCCGACGATCCGGGCTTCTGGCTGTATTCGTCGGGTTCCACCGGTCGTCCCAAGGGCGCGTTGCACACCCACGCCAATCCGTACTGGACGGCCGAGCTGTACGGCACGCCGGTGCTCGGCCTGACCGCCGCCGACGTGTGCTTCTCCGCGGCCAAGCTGTTCTTCGCCTACGGCCTGGGCAATGGTTTGAGCTTTCCGATGAGCGTCGGCGCGACGACGCTGCTGATGGCCGAGCGAGCCACGCCGCAAGCGATCTTCAGGCGCTGGCGCGGCGAGGTCGGCGGCGTCAAGCCGACGGTCTTCTTCGGCGCCCCGACCGGGTACGCAGGAATGCTCGCCGCGCCGGACCTGCCGCCGAAGCAGGCAGTTGCCCTGCGCCTGGCGTCGTCGGCCGGCGAGGCGTTGCCGGCCGACGTCGGCAAGCGCTTCACGGCGCACTACGGCGTCGAGATCATCGACGGCATCGGCTCGACGGAGATGCTGCACATCTTCCTGTCGAACCGTCCGGGCCAGGTGCGCTACGGCACCACCGGCTGGCCGGTGCCGGGCTACGAGGTCGAGTTGCGCGGCGAAGACGGGAACCCGGTTGCCGACGGCGAGACCGGCGATCTCTATATCCGGGGCCCGAGTGCGGCGCTGATGTACTGGGGCGACCGTGAGAAGACGCGCGACACGTTTCAGGGCGCCTGGACCCGCAGCGGCGACAAGTACCTGCGCAACGCGGACGGCAGCTACACCTACTGCGGCCGCAGCGACGACATGCTCAAGGTCAGCGGCATCTATGTTTCGCCGTTCGAGGTCGAGGCGACGCTGGTGCAGCACGCATCGGTGCTGGAAGCGGCAGTGATCGGCGTGGCCGATGCCGAAGGCCTGACCAAGACCAAGGCCTTCGTCGTTCTCAAGCCCGGCGCGCAAGCGAGCGAGGCCGATCTGAAGGCCTTCGTCAAGGAACGCCTGGCACCCTACAAGTACCCGCGCGCGATCGAATTCGTCGCCGAACTGCCGAAGACGGCCACCGGAAAGATCCAGCGCTTCAGGCTGCGCGAAAGAGAAGCAGCGGCGCGATGACCGGCGCGCCAGGATTGAGGGGCTGATCGTTCGATCGCGTAGCGCCGCCGTGGACCTGGTCACCTTCCTGATCCAGTGCCTGAACTCGATTCAGTACGGGCTGCTCCTCTTTCTGGTTGCTTCGGGGCTGACCCTGATCTTCGGAATCATGGGCGTCATCAACCTGGCGCACGGCAGCTTCTACATGATCGGCGCCTACATGGCGTTCGCGCTCGCGGCGCCGGTGGCGGCCACCTTCGGCGGCGGCTTCTTCTCGACGCTGGTGGTCGGCCTGGCCCTGGCGGTCGTGCTGGGCTATGTCCTCGAATGGGCCTTCTTCAGCTTCCTCTACGAGCGCGAGCACCTGCAGCAGGTGTTGATGACCTATGGCCTGATCCTCGTCTTCGAGGAAACGCGGAGCCTGCTCGTCGGCGACGACGTGCACGGCGTATCGGCGCCGCCCTGGTTGTCCGGGACCATCGCGCTCGGCGACACCATGACCTACCCGGTGTACCGCCTGTTCATCTCGGCCGTCTGTCTGCTGCTGGCGCTCGGCATGTACCTCGTCTTCACTCGCACGCGCCTCGGGATGATGGTCCGCGCCGGAAGCACGAACCGCGAGATGGTGCAGAGCCTGGGCATCGACATCCAGTTCCTCTACCGCATCGTGTTCGCCGCCGGAGTGGCCATCGCGGTGCTCGCGGGCATGGTCGCGGCACCGGTGTCTTCGGTCTACCCGGGAATGGGCAACACGGTGCTGATCCTGTGCTTCGTCGTCGTGGTGATCGGCGGCATCGGCTCGATTCGCGGGGCGCTGCTCGCCTCGCTCCTGATCGGCGTCGTCGACACCTTCGGCAAGGTGCTGCTGCCGCAGGCCGCCGGCGTGCTCGTGTACGTGCTGATGGCGCTGATCCTGCTGTGGCGGCCGGACGGGCTGTTCAAGGCCGGATGATGAGCCGCGTCGACCGCTCCAGGCTCGCCTTCGTGCTGATCGCTTTCGGCGCGCTGGCGCTGTTTCCACTGGCGACCGGATCGTTCGGCATCGACTTCGTCACCAAGGTCATGATCTACGCGATCTTCGCGCTGAGCCTGGAGCTGCTGGTGGGCAGCACCGGCCTGGTGTGCTTCGGCCAGGCGGCGTTCTTCGGCATCGGCGCCTATGCCGCGGTGCTGCTGTCGCCGCGCGTCGGGCCGGCATCGCTCGGGTGGCTGCTGCCGGCCTGCGCCCTCGCGGCCGCGGCCTATGCGCTGGCCGTCGGCGCGCTGGCGCTGCGCACCCGTGGCGTGTACTTCATCATGGTCACGCTCGCCTTCGCGCAGATGGCCTACTACGTCGTGCACGACACGCCGCTCGGCGGCGGCACCGACGGCATCTACCTCGATGCCAAGCCGGTGCTCGGTTCCTGGCTCGACCTCGACAAGCCGCTCGTGCTGTATTTCTTCACCTTGCTGTGCCTGGCGGCGGTGTTCGCAAAGCTGGCGCTGCTGCTGCGCTCGCGCTTCGGCCGGGCGCTCGCCGGAATCAAGGTCAACGAGCAGCGCATGCGCGCGGCCGGCTTCTCGACCTATCCGTACAAGCTCGCGGCATTCACCATTTCCGGCGCGATCGCCGGGCTCGCCGGATTCCTCTTCGCGGTCAAGGACGGCTACGTCAACCCCGAGCTGCTGGGCTGGCACTTCAGCGGCGCCGTGCTGATCATGATCATCCTCGGCGGCCTGGGCCATCTGCGCGGCGCGCTGATCGGCGCCTTTGCCTTTGCGCTGCTCCAGGAATTCTTCAAGTCGGAAGCGATCTTCGGCGAATTCGCGAAGCATTGGACGCTCGGCCTGGGGCTGACCATCATCGCCAGCGTGGCATTGTTGCCGCGCGGGCTGGTCGGCCTGCCGCAGCAATGGCGCGAGCGCCTGGAAGGGCGCAACGCGATCGTGCGCAGCATGGGGTTCACGCGGTGAGTGCAACCGAGGTCTTGCTGCGCGGGCGCGCAATCACCCGCCGCTGGGGCGGCCTGGTCGCGGTGGACGACGTGTCGATCGAGCTCGAACGCGGCAGCGTGCACGCCGTGATCGGCACCAACGGCGCCGGAAAGTCGACGCTCGTCAACATTCTCTCGGGCGAGGTCGCGCCGAGCGCGGGCAGCGTCGAGTTGCTCGGGCGCGACGTGACCGCCTGGCCGCAGCCGCGCCGGGCTCGGGCCGGCCTGGGTCGCAGCTACCAGCGCAACACCATCTTCCCGACCTTCAGCGTGTTCGAGAATTGCCGCCTCGCCGCGCAGGCGAGGGTGCAGGTGCCGTGGAACTGGTGGAGCGACGCACGACGCTGTCCGGCGAGCACCGCCGCCGCCCACGAGGCGGCGCGGCGAGCCGGCTTGCGCGATCTGCTGGAGCGCCCGGCCGGGCTCCTTTCGCACGGCCAGAAGCGCCAGCTCGAGAT
>DATMGW010000257.1:0-9377 GCA_035555295.1 Caldimonas sp. | reverse complement strand
CCGGCGACGGCGTCGCGTCGGTGTGCACGCCGTCGATGAGCTGCTGCAGGCGTGCGTCTTCGACGAGCATCGCTGCCGAGCACGCCGCCGCCGTGAGGACGACGGCAAGCACCAGCAGACGACCCCAGCGGAACGGCTCCGCTGCGTGCGCAGGCTCATCCGGCAGGCTCGTGACGTGGCTGAATTCGACAGGGGCGTTCATCGGCTCGTCTCGCGTGGAAATCGGTGCGCGCACTGTAGGAGCCTGCAAGTTGTTTGGGCATCCTCCAATGGAGGGACGACGCCCGCCACGACCGGCGCGCTATGCTCCGCCCGCTCGACGAGGAGCTCGACATGAGGTGGCAGCGGAACCGGTTCTTTCGCCAGGCGCATGCCCGGCCGCGCCTGTTCATCGCCACGGCGATCGCTATCGTCGTCGGCTTCGCGATTCCCGAGTTCGTCGCCAGCCACGCAGCGACGCGCTGGCTGATCGCCTGGAACGTCGGTGCGGGCCTCTACGTGCTGCTCGCCGCGATCATGATGATCCGCTCGTCGAGCCACCACATGCGGCACCGGGCCCAGCTCCAGGACGACGGGCAGCGCACCATCCTCGTCCTCGTCGTCGTTTCCACCGTGGCTAGCCTGGCGGCAATCGCCGGCCAGCTTGCCGTCGTCAAGGACATGCACGGCTTTCTCAAGGGCGCGCACATCGCGCTGGCGGGCGTGACCGTGCTGTCGTCGTGGACCTTCATCCAGGTGATGTTCGCCCTGCACTATGCGCACGACTACTACGCCGCCGCCTGCCACGGGCACAAGCCCGGGCTGCAGTTTCCCGACGACGACCCGCCCGACTACGGCGACTTCTTCTACTTCGCCGCCGTCATCGGCACCTCGGGGCAAACGGCCGACGTGTCGTTCGTGAACAAGCCGCTGCGCCGCATCGGCTCGCTGCACTGCATCCTGTCCTACCTGTTCAACACGACCGTGCTGGCTCTGTTGATCAACATCGGCGCGAGCATGTTCTGAGCGCTCGTTCGTCAGTCGTCGCCCAGCGGCCCGGCTTCGTGCACCAGACGCGCGACGACGGCCGGGTGGGCCCAGCCGTGGCTGCGCCACGCCGCCTGCGCTGCGCTCGCCACGTGACGCGGATCGGCTGCGGGCTCGAGGCGCGACATCGCCGTGACGTACGCGTCCGCCCAAGCCGCCGGGTCGCGGTCGAACGGCACCAGGTGCGCAGCGAGCAGATCGGCCTCGATCGAATCCAGCATTCTCGGCATCCCGATTTCCGAGCCCAGTATGGTCTCAACGCAAGTGCGATTGGCGGCGAAATACGGCGGCCCGTCATAAATTCGATGCGAAGATCTCGGCATGGACAAGCTAGACAGAGAAATCATCGGAATCCTGCAGATCGATGGAAGGCGCTCATTCACCGATATCGGCGCCGCCGTGCACCTGAGCGCCAATGCCGTCGCCGACCGGGTGCGAAGGATGGTGAAGAACGGCACCATTCGCAGCGTGCGCGCCGATGTCGACCCCGCGGCGCTCGGCAAGACGATCGAGGCGCAGATCGACGTGAAGCTTCGACCGACGACGAGCGCCGATGCTTTCGAGAAGGCGATCCGCCATCTGCCCCAGGTGACGACAGCGACCTTGCTGACCGGCTCGTTCGACTATGCCTTGCGCGTCGCCTGCACCGACCGCACAGACCTGGCGGCCGTGACGGAGACGATCCGCAACAAGGCAGGCGCTCAGGAGACCTACAGCCGCATCATCCTGCGCGAAGTGCAGCTGGGTGCCGGATGAGAGGAATCGGACGATGAAGCCGCAGTCCGTCGGCAGCGTGTCGCAGGCGCCGCTCGTCCGCGAGCTGCGAGTCGTCCCGGTCGCCGGTCGCGACAGCATGCTGCTCAACCTGAGCGGCGCGCACGGTCCGCTCTTCACGCGCAACATCCTGATCCTCAAGGACAGCGCCGGACGCACCGGCGTCGGCGAAGTGCCCGGCGGCGAGAAGATCCGGACGACCCTGGAGGGCGCGCGCGAGCTCGTCGTCGGGCAATCGATCGGCGCGCACCGGCACGTGATGCAGCAGATGGAGCAGAAGTTCGGCGACCGCGATGCCGGCGGGCGCGGCCTGCAGACCTTCGACCTGCGCACGACGATCCACGCGGTGACGGCGGTCGAGTCGGCGCTCCTCGACCTGCTCGGCCAGCATCTCGGCGTGCCCGTCGCCGCTTTGCTCGGCGAGGGCCAGCAGCGCGACGCCGTCGAGATGCTGGGCTATTTGTTCTACGTCGGCGATCGCGGCCAGACCGACCTGCCGTACGCGTCGGATCCCGGCGCCGACGACGCTTGGCTTCGCCTGCGTCACGAGCCGGCGATGACGCCCGAGGCGATCGTGCGCCTTGCCGAAGCGGCCCGCGACCGCTACGGCTTCGACGACTTCAAGCTGAAGGGCGGCGTGCAGCGTGGCGAAGCGGAGGTCGAAGCGATCGAGGCGTTGCACGAGCGCTTCCCGAAGGCGCGCGTCACGATCGACCCGAACGGCGGCTGGTCGCTGAAGGACGCGATCCGCCTGCTCCGCGACATGCGCGGCGTCCTCGCCTACGCCGAAGATCCCTGCGGTGCCGAAGACGGCTTTTCCGGGCGCGAGGTGATGGCCGAATTCCGCCGCGCCACCGGCCTGCCGACGGCGACCAACATGGTCGCCACCGACTGGCGCCAGCTCGCGCACGCCCTGGCGCTGCAATCGGTCGATATTCCGCTCGCCGATCCGCACTTCTGGACGCTGGCCGGCTCAGTCCGCGTCGCCCAGAGCTGCCGCGACTGGGGCCTGACCTGGGGCTCGCATTCGAACAACCACTTCGACGTCTCGCTCGCCATGTTCACGCACGTCGGCGCCGCGGCGCCGGGGCGCGTCACGGCGATCGACACGCACTGGATCTGGCAGGACGGGCAGCGCCTGACGAAGGAGCCGCTGCGAATCGTTGGCGGCGAGGTGCAGGTTCCGAAGCGGCCGGGGCTCGGCATCGAGATCGACATGGCCGAGCTCGAGAAGGCGCACGAGCTGTACCGGCGGCACGGCCTGGGCGCGCGCGACGACGCGGTGGCGATGCAGTATCTGATCCCGGGCTGGACCTTCGATCCAAAGCGCCCGGCGTTCGACCGCTGACTGATCGCAATGGCGACGACGAACTCCGTCACCGGAACCGGCGCCGTCGACCGCAGGCCGTTGCTGCGCAGCCTGTTCGATGCCGCAGTCGCCGCCGCGCAGCCGGCGCTCTGCCTGCCGCCGCACCTGCCGCCGCAGCCGAAGGGCCGAACCATCGTCGTCGGCGCGGGCAAGGCATCGGCGGCGATGGCGCGGGCGCTCGAGGACCACTGGGACGGGCCGCTCGAAGGACTGGTCGTCACCCGCTATGGCTACCAGGTCGCCTGCACGCGCATCGAGATCGTGCAGGCGGCGCATCCCGTACCCGACGCAGCCGGGCTGCGCGCCGCCGAGCGCATCGGCGCAGCGGTGCGCGGGCTGACGCCGGATGATCTGGTGATCGCGCTCATCTCGGGAGGCGGGTCGTCGCTGCTCGTCGCTCCGGCCCCGGGCCTGACGCTGGCCGACAAGCAGGCGATCAACGCCGCGCTGCTGAAGAGCGGCGCGACCATCTCCGAGATGAACTGCGTGCGCCGCCATCTGTCTGCACTGAAGGGCGGGCGGCTCGGTGCCGCGTGCCATCCGGCCCGGCTCGTGACGCTGCTGATCTCCGACGTTCCCGGAGACGACCCGATCGACATCGCCTCGGGCCCGACCGTCGCCGATCCGACGACCTGCGCCGACGCGCTGGCGATCGTCGATCGCTACCGCATCGACGTGTCGGCGGCGGTTCGCGCGCTGCTCGAAAGCGGAGCCGGCGAGAGCGTCAAGCCCGGCGATGCCCGGCTGCTAGGCAGCGAGACGCGGATGATCGTCGCGCCGCGGATGGCTCTCGAGGCTGCCGCACAGGTCGCGCGCGCCGCCGGCCTCGCGCCGCACATCCTCGGCGACAGCCTGGAAGGCGAGGCGCGCGAGCTCGGCACGGCGCTCGCGGGAATCGCCCGCCAGGTGGTCACGCATGGCCAGCCGTTCACGCCGCCATGCGTGCTGCTCTCGGGCGGCGAGACGACGGTGACGCTGAAGGGGCACGGCCGCGGCGGCCGCAACGTCGAGTTCCTTCTTTCGCTCGCCGTCTCGCTCGACGGCCTTCCCGGCGTGCACGCGATCGCCGGCGACACCGACGGCGTCGATGGCGCCGAGGAGATCGCCGGCGCGTGCGTCGCGCCCGACACGCTCGAACGTGCGTGGGCCCGAGGGATCAACCCGCGGGCGAGCCTCGACGACAACGACGCCCACACCTTCTTCCAGGCGCTCGGCGACTCGGTCGTCACCGGGCCGACGCGGACCAACGTCAACGACTTTCGCGCCATCGTCATCGACGGCGCTGCGACCGGAGCCTCGCGATGAGCCGCCCGCCGCTGACGATCCGCATGCACGAGCGCGACAACGTTGCCATCGTCGCCAACGACGGCGGCCTGGCTGCAGGCACCGTCCTGCCGTCGGGACCGACGCTGCGCGATCGCGTTCCGCAGGGCCACAAGGTCGCGCTGGTCGACCTGCCCGCGGGAGCGCCGGTGCTGCGCTACGGCATGGCGATCGGCTACGCGCTGCACGACATCGCGGCCGGGAGCTGGGTCCACGAGCGGCTCCTGAAGCTGCCCGCGGCGCGCTCGCTCGAGCATCTGCCGATCGCGACCGTCAAGCCCGCGCCGCTGCCGCCGCTCGAGGGCTACACCTTCTCCGGCTATCGCAACGCCGACGGGTCGGTGGGCACGCGCAACATCCTGGCCGTGACGACGACGGTGCAGTGCGTCGCCGGCGTCGTCAACTTCGCGGTCCAGCGCATCAAGGCCGAGCTGCTGCCGAAGTACCCGAACGTCGACGACGTCGTCGCTCTCGAGCACACCTACGGCTGCGGCGTCGCGATCGACGCGCCGGGCGCCGAGATCCCGATCCGGACGCTGCGCAACATCAGCCTGAACCCGAACTTCGGCGGCGAGGTGATGGTCGTGAGCCTCGGCTGCGAGAAGCTGCAGCCCGAGCGGCTGCTACCGCCCGGGACCTTCGCCATCACCGACGAGCGCAGCGTCGCCGACCCGGGCGCCAACGCCGGTCAGCAACTCGACGTCGTCTGCCTGCAGGACGACGAGCACGTCGGCTTCATGTCGATGATCGACTCGATCATGGCGACGGCCGAGCTCCACCTCGAGCGGCTGAACGCGCGCGCGCGCGAGACGGTGCCGGCGAGCGAGCTCGTCGTCGGCGTGCAGTGCGGAGGCAGCGACGCGTTCTCGGGAGTCACGGCGAACCCGGCGGTCGGCGTCTGCACCGACCTGCTCGTGCGCGCCGGCGCCACCGTGATGTTCTCGGAAACGACCGAGGTCCGCGACGGCATCGACCAGCTCACCGCCCGCGCCGGCACGCCGGACGTGGCTGCAGCGATGATCCGCGAGATGGCCTGGTACGACGCCTACCTGCAACGCGGCAACGTCGACCGCAGCGCCAACACGACGCCCGGCAACAAGCAAGGCGGCTTGTCGAACATCGTCGAGAAGGCGATGGGCTCGATCGTCAAGTCCGGAACCGCGCCGATCTCGGGCGTTCTCGCTCCGGGCGAAAAGCTTCGCCACAAAGGGCTCGTCTACGCGGCGACGCCGGCGAGCGACTTCATCTGCGGCACCTTGCAGCTCGCCGCGGGAATGAACCTGCACGTCTTCACGACCGGGCGCGGCACGCCGTACGGACTCGCTCCCGTTCCGGTGATCAAGGTCGCGACGCGCAGCGAGCTGGCACGTCGCTGGCACGACCTGATGGACGTCAACGCCGGAACGATCGCCGACGGCACGGCGTCGATCGAGGACGTCGGCTGGGAGCTCTTCAGGCTGATGCTCGACGTCGCCAGCGGCCGCAAGAAGACCTGCGCCGAGCAGTGGAAGCTGCACAACGCGCTCGTCCTCTTCAACCCGGCGCCGGTGACCTGACGGCATCGTCGCGTCCCGACGCCTGACCGGGCCCGTCCTCGATCGCCGTCGTCACCGATTGCGACCAAGCAGCGCGCCGGGTACGCTTCCCTCGAACCGGAGGTCCCCAGGGCATTCGCCCGCATCCGAACGAGGAGACAGTGATGTCCGAACACGTCTACAAGATGGTGGAGCTGGTCGGCTCGTCCGCCGTCGGCACCGACGACGCGATCCGCAATGCGATCGAGACCGCGGCGAAGACGCTGCGCCACGTCGACTGGTTCGAGGTCGTCGAGACCCGCGGCCACGTCAAGGACGGCAAGGTCGGGCACTTCCAGGTCACCTTGAAGGCCGGCTTTCGTCTCGAAGGCTGAGCGGACGAGATCGAGGCCCGAGGCCTTCGGGGGCTAGAGTCGCCCCGGCAGCGAGGTGGGTGCGCGCGTGCGCGTATCCCTCGCATCATCAGCAGGAGTTCACGATGACGACACGCAAGGCCCGCAACGCTGCGCCACCCGAAGTTGCCGTCGGCGACATCGCCATCGGCGCCGTGGCAGGCAAGCGCGTCCCCGGTCCGCGGGTCGAACTGCACGGCGGCGACGTGCTGGCCACGCTTCGAGATCTCTTCGGCCGAGCCGTCAAGCCACCAGTGCTGGTGCTCGAACAGGAGGCCGCGCTGGCTCGCGATCTCATTTCGGTGCTGACCGGCAGTTCGCAGATCGCTCCCGAACCCGGCGACAAGCGCTTCCAGGACGCCGCGTGGCAGTCCAACCCCGTTTATCACGCACTTCTCCAATGGCATCTCGCGTGGGGCCGTGCGCTGGGTGGCCTCGTAGAGCGGTCGGACCTCGAGGGCGCCGGCAAGGAGCGGGCCCGCTTCGCCGTCTCCCTCCTGACCGATGCCCTGGCACCGTCGAACGCATTGATCGGCAACCCGGGCGCGCTGAAGAAGGTCGTCGACACCGGAGGCAAGAGCGTCATCGGCGGGATCCGCAACATGCTGCGGGATCTCTACGTCAATCAGGGTATGCCTGCGCAGGTCGACATGAAGGCCTTCGAGGTCGGCAGGAACCTGGGCATCTCGCCCGGCGCGGTCGTCTTTCGCAACGAAGTGATGGAGCTGATCCAGTACGCACCGGCCACGGCGCAGGTGTACGAACGGGCGCAGCTGCTCGTTCCGCCGCAGGTCAACAAGTTCTACGTCTTCGACATCTCCCCGGGCAAGAGCATCGTCGAGTTCCTCGTGGGCAGCGGCTTTCAGACCTTCATCATCAGCTGGCGCAACCCCACGCCGGCGCAGCGCGACTGGGGCATGGACACCTATGCCGAAGCGCTGCTCGAGGCGATCTCCGTCGTCCGCCAGATCACCGCCATGAAGGAGGTCAACCTGCACGGCGCCTGCTCCGGCGCTATGACGATGGCGGCGCTGCTCGGTCACCTCGCCGAGACAAGGCAGCCGCTGGTCAAGGCGGCGACGATGATGGTCGCGCTCCTCGACAGCCGGGCCGAGTCGCAGCTCGGCACCTTCGTCACGCCGACGACGATTGCCGCCGCCAAGCGCTGGTCGAAGCGCAAGGGCGTCCTCGAAGGAAAGGACATGGGTCGAATCTTTGCCTGGATGCGGCCCAACGACCTCGTCTGGAACTACTGGGTGAACAACTACCTGCTCGGCAATCCGCCGCCCGTCTTCGACATCCTCTACTGGAACAACGATTCGACGCGGCTGTCGGCACGCTTCCACGCCGAGATGCTCGACATCTTCGCTGGCAATCTGCTCGTCCAGCCGGGCGCGTTCACGGTTCTCGGCACGCCGATCGATCTGTCGAAGGTTCGCTGCGACAAGTACTTCGTCTCCGGCATCACGGACCACATCACGCCATGGAAAGGCGTGTTCAACGCGGCCCGCGCACTCGGTGGCAAGAACGAATTCATCCTCAGCTCGAGCGGCCATATCCAGAGTCTGATCAATCCGCCGGGCAATCCGAAGTCGAAGTTCTTCACCAATTCGTCGGCGACCGACGACCCGGAGGAGTGGCTGGCCGGCGCGGTGCCGACGGCAGGAACGTGGTGGAGCCACTGGGGCGAATGGTTGAAGAAGCGCTCCGGCAAGCAGCGCGCGGCGCCGGCTGCGCTCGGCAGCAGGAAGCACCCGCCGCGCGAAGCAGCGCCGGGTACCTACGTGCACGAGCACTGATATGGCCGACGCGAACGGTGATGGTCGGGCACCGGCCCGGGTCGGCATGGTCCAGGTGGGAAAGCGCACGCTGCGCGTCGCCGTGCGTCCCGGATCGGGTGCGTTCCCGCCCTTGCTCATCTTCAACGGGGTCGGCGCCAACCTGGAATTGCTGGAAAAGTTTACGGCGGCGCTGGCGGGCATAGAGACCGTGGCCTTCGACGTGCCGGGAGTCGGCGGCTCCCCGGCGCCGCTACGGCCGTATCGATTCCGCGGCCTGGCACGACTGGCCGAGCGCCTGATGAGCCGGCTCGGCTACGTCGGCCCCTTCGACGTTCTGGGCGTCTCGTGGGGTGGCGCGCTGGCCCAGCAGTTTGCGCACCAGTTTCCGCAGCGCTGTCGCCGCCTCGTCCTCGCGGCCACCTCGCCCGGCGTCCTCATGGTGCCGGGCAGGTTCTCGGTGCTGCGCCGCATGATCAGCCCGCGCCGCTATACGGACCCGGACTTCCTGAACAAGTTCGGAGCCGAGCTCTACGGCGGCGACTATCGCCGCCGTCCCGAACTGCTGCGGGAGCACGGTCGCCACATTCGCGCGCCGGGCGGCCGGGGCTACTATTTCCAGCTGCTCGCCGCCTGGGGCTGGACCAGCCTGTTCTGGCTCCGCTCGCTGCGCCAGCCAACGCTCGTGCTGGCCGGCCGCGACGATCCGATCGTGCCGCTGGTTAACGCGCGAATCCTCGCTTCGATGATCCGCGATGCGACGCTGCATGTCGTCGACGACGGCCATCTCTTCCTGCTCAGCCGCGCTGCCGAGCTTGCGCCCGTGATTCGCCGCTTTCTTGCCGAGGGCACGGCGACGCCGGCGGTGCCCCTCGATGTTCGCCCTGCGGACTGTTTCGTCGACAGCTGAGGGGGCGGCCCTGCCGGGTCAGATGGGGACGCTTGGCAGGCAGGTCTCGACGCGCCAGCCGTACAGCCATTCCAGCGCGTCGTAGAAACGCTCGGGAGAGCGGCCGCGCCACAGGTCGTTGCGAACGAGGCGCTCGACGCCCTTGGCGTGATAGATGCGGCCCATCTCGCGTGCCGAAAGGACGACGCGGGCAGTGCGCGCAATGCGCGAGGTCTCGTACAGGGCGAACGCGCGGGCGAAGTCGCCCTCGCGCTGGCGCAGCGCCTCGCC
>DATMGW010000256.1:0-7286 GCA_035555295.1 Caldimonas sp. | reverse complement strand
GCGCCCTGCATGCCCCGGCCTTGCGCTGGTACCTCGACTACTGCTGCCGCGACGACTACGGCGCCGGCAGCGCGCAGGTCTCGGCGTGGGCCGGCCTGCACTACTTCGCGAGCCGGCACGGCTTTCGCGCTCCGGGCAGCGACGAAGGTCGCACCGGCGACGGCAGCGAGGGCGTGCTGACCTGGCCCGAGGGCAACGCCTGGCTCGCCGAGCGCCTTGCCGAGCCGCTCGGCGAGCGCCTGCACGCCGGCCGCGTCGTCTGGCGCGCGGGCGAAACGCGCGACGCCGTCACGGTCGACGCCTGGAACGTCGCCGCGCAAGCGGCCGAGCGATGGACGGCGGCGCAGCTGGTCCTGGCGACGCCGCTCTTCGTCGCGGCGCGCCTGCTCGAGTCGCCGCCGCCCGCGCTCGTCGAAGCGACGCGCATCGTTCGCCATTCGCCCTGGCTCGTCGCCAACCTGCACGTCGACGCGGCGCTCGACGATCGGCCGGGCGCGCCGCTGTCATGGGACAACGTGCTCTACGACAGCGCCAGCCTCGGCTACGTCGACGCGATGCACCAGAGCACGCGTCCGTTCGCCGGCTCGACGGTGTTGACGGCGTACTGGGCGCTCGGCAGCGACGACGCAGCCGCGCTCGCCGCGAACCGGGCGCGGCTTCTCGGCGAAGACTGGCATGCGTGGGCGGCGCGCGTCGTCGCCGACCTGGAGCGCGCGCATCCGGACCTGACCGAGAAGCTGAAGCGGGTCGACCTGATGCGCTACGGCCATGCGATGAGCGTTCCGTCGCCGGGCGTGCGCAGCAGCGTCGCGTTGCGCGCGCTTGCGCAGCCTTCCGGGCGGATTCACTACGCCCATGCCGACCTGTCCGCCTATTCCGTGTTCGAGGAAGCCTTCTTTCACGGGACGCGCGCCGGGCGGATTGCGGCAGCGCGCCTGTCGGGCTGAGCCGAGTTCCATCCTGCCGCGTCGAGATGTCGGGTACGGCGCTTGGCGCTCTGATCCGCTCGCATCGTGCGAGACTGCGAGCTTCCCATCTCCTGACCGCACCGCCGCATCGTATGGACGAAACCGTCGACCGCATCCGTGAGCTCGAGGCGCGCCTCGTCGCCCACGGCATCGTTCTCCAGACCATCGCCCGCCTGCTCTCCGAATCGACCCTCGCCGAGCTGAAGGCCGCGGCGCAAGGCATCGACGACGCCGGGATGCAGGAAGCCAACCCCGATCTCCACATGCGCCGCGTCGCCGAGGAGATTTGGAGCATTCTGGAGATGGTCGGCTAGCTCTTTATTCGGCGCCGTCGCTGTCATCGCGGCGCCGCGCCGCCTTCACGGAGTCGTCACGCACGTGTCGCACGATCCCTCGTGTCAAGACGGGGGGATCCATGCAAAGCGTTCACGACGCCACACTCCCGGCGAAGCGGCCGTCGCCGGCAACGTGTGCGGCCTCGACTTCGCGCAAGACGCCGCGGCGGCTCGAGGCATCCTGGGCCGACTCGACCGAGGACCTGCGCCGCGTCCAGCGCCTGCGCTTTCAGGTCTTCGCCGGCGAGATGGGAGCGCGCCTGCAGTGCGTTGCGGGAACGCCTCCCGGGCACGACGCCGATCGCTTCGACGACTACTGCGCGCACCTGCTGGTCCGTGCGATCTTCCCCGACGAGGAGACGCACGAGGTCGTCGGCACCTACCGCGTCCTGACGCCCGACGCGGCGCGGCGCGCCGGCGGCTTCTACAGCGAGACCGAGTTCGATCTCACGGCACTGGCGCCGATCCGCCCGCGCATGGCCGAGCTGGGCCGGTCGTGCATCCACCCGGCCTGGCGCACCGGCGGCACGATCCTGGCGCTGTGGAGCGCGCTCGGCGATTTCATGCGCTCGCATCGACTCGATGTCGCCTTCGGTTGTGCCAGCGTCGGCATGGGCGACGGCGGCCATGCCGCGGCCAGCCTGTGGCAGCAGCTTTCCGCCTTGCATCTCGCGCCGCCCGAACGCCGCGTCAGCCCCCTGCGACCCCTGCCGATCGCGAGCCTGCGCCGCGACGTGAATGTCGAGACGCCGGCCTTGATCCGCGGCTACCTGCGTTGCGGCGCCGAGCTACTCGGTCCGCCCGCCTACGACAGCGACTTCAACACCGCGGACCTGCCGATGCTGATGTCCTTCGCCGGGCTGCCGCGGCGGCATCGCCGGCATTTCCTCGGCGCCGAGGTCGACTGACGGCGCGGTGATCAGGCGAGCTGGACGAGTCTTTTCGTGCCGCGCTGTAAGGTGCGGGGCCGCGGCGCAGACCCAGCCATGCCGACGCGATGCGGTACAACCGTGTCCGTCGACCGCCCCCTACATGCAAAGGAGTTGCACGATGATGAAAGCTCGCTCGCTGGCCCTTGCCGCAGCGGCCCTCGCCGCGTTGTCCACCCAGGCTTTCGCCGCTGACGACAAGACGACGGGCGACAAGACGGCGGCGACGGAGAAGTGCTACGGCGTCTCGCTCGCCGGCAAGAACGATTGCGCCGCGGGCGCCGGCACCACCTGCGCCGGTACGGCGAAGGCCGACTATCAGGGCGATCGCTGGAAGGCCGTCGCCAGGGGCACGTGCGCGGGCATCAAGACGCCCAAGGGCACGGGCTCGCTGACGCCGATGAAGGCCTGAGGCCGCGTCCCCTCCTGCCGCGCAGGCAACCCGTGGCCGCACTCGGCGCCGGGCTCGGCCTCAAGGCCGAGCACTTCGACGAGGCACTGGCCTGCCGGCGCGACGGGCTCTGGTTCGAGGTGCATGCCGAGAACTATCTCGTCACCGGCGGCCCGCGCCGGGCCTGGCTCGACGCGATCCGGCGCGAGCACCCGCTGTCGTTGCACGGCGTCTCGCTCTCGCTTGCCGGTGCGGACGAGCTCGATGCGACGGCGCTGGCCTCGCTTGCCGCGCTGGTGCGCCGCGTCGAGCCGGAGCTGATCTCGGAGCATCTCGCCTGGTCGCGGCAAGGCGGCCGCTACCTGCCCGATCTGCTGCCGTTCCCGCGCAGCGCCGAAGCGCTCGCCACGCTCTGCGCCAACGTCGCACGGGTCCAGGATGCGCTCGGCCGGACCCTCGCGCTCGAGAACCCGTCGCACTACCTCGCGCTCGACGGCCACGAATGGGGCGAGATCGATTTCCTCGCCGAGATCGCGCGTCGCACCGGCTGCTCGCTGCTGCTCGACATCAACAACGTCTACGTCAGCGCGCGCAACCTCGGCACCTCGGCCGAGCGCTACGTCGATGCCTTTCCCGCCGAGCGCGTCGTCGAGATCCATATCGCCGGTCATCGCCCTGACGAGCGCCTCGGCGACCAGCTGTTGATCGATTCGCATGACGCACCCGTCGCCGCGCCGGTGTGGAGGCTCTACGAACGCTTCGTCGAGCGCGCCGGAGCGCGGCCGACGCTGATCGAGCGCGACGCCCGGCTTCCCGCTTTCGCCGAGCTCCTGGGCGAACGCGACGCGGCGCAGTCCCGGCTGGCGCGCACCACGGCGGTCGTCGAATGACGACGAAGGCGCCGCCATTGCACGGTGAATCGCTGCGCGACTTCCAGCGCGACTTCGCCGCGGCCCTCTTCGCCGACGCTGCCGCGCCCGAGGCGACGGCGTTGGCGCGCCAGCCCGGATTCGCGGTCTATCGCAACACGGTCCGGCTCGCCTGCGTCGAGGCGCTGGCCGCCAACCATCCGACCGTCGTCCAGCTCGTCGGCGAGGCATGGTTCGGCGATGCGGCGGCGATCTTCGCGGCGGCGCATCCACCGCGCGACGGCGTCCTCGCCGGCTACGGCGAAGGCTTCGCCGAATTTCTCGCCGACTTCGCGCCGGCGCGCGAGCTCGTGTATCTTCCCGGAATCGCCGAACTCGACCGCTGCTGGACCGAGGCGCATCTCGCCGCCGACGCGCCAGTGCTTGCGGCGCCGGCGCTCGTCGCACTCGCCCCCGCCGAGCTGGCCGCGGCGCGGCTCGTTCCGCACCCCGCGGCGCGCTGGGTTCGTTTCCCGATGCTTCCTGCCTTCACGATCTGGCGCCGCCATCGCGAAGCGCTCGCGCTCGACGACGATCTGCCGTGGGTCGGCGAAAACGCATTGCTCGTTCGACCGGTCGATACGGTGCAGTGGCACGCGGTCGACGCGGTCGCCCTGGCGTTTCTCGACGCCTCGGCCGAAGGGGCGTCGTTCGCCGCCGCGCTCGATGCGGTTGCGGTCGTCGATCCGCATTGCGGGGTCGGTGCCTGGTTGCCGGCGCTGATCGGCGCCGGCGCCTTCACCCGGATCGAGGTGTCGCAATGACGACGATGAACGCACCGCGCAACGCCTGGAACCGCGCCGCCGCCGCGCTCGAGCGCTGGATCGGCCTCGATCTCGTGCTCCTGGTCAGCCGCGTCGGTATCGCCGCCGTCTTCTTCGCTTCGGGGCGAACGAAGGTGAGCGGCCTCCTCGGCGTGACCGACGGTGTCGTCGAGCTGTTTCGCAGCGAGTACCGCCTGCCCCTCGTCGATCCGGTCCTCGCGGCGCACGCCGCCGCCTACGCCGAGCACCTCTTCCCGCTCCTCCTCGTTCTCGGCCTGGCGACCCGCGCAGCGGCGCTGGCGCTGCTCGGCATGACGCTGGTGATCGAAGTCTTCGTCTACCCCGACGCTTGGCCGACGCATCTGTCGTGGGCCGCTCCGCTGCTGCTCCTGGCGGCGCGCGGCGGCGGCGCCTGGTCGCTCGACCGTCTCCTCGGCATGCGGTGAGGAGGTGCGCTCCGGCGGCCCCGAGCGGGCCGTCGTGCGCGCCTTCAGAATCCGTTCATGGAGATCGCTGAAGGCCTCGATCCGGCGCGTCGACGAAGACGGGTCTCGCGGCGCGGCCTGCTCGGCATCGTCCTCGTTGCCTTCGCGCTCGTCTGGAGCGCGGCGTGGTTCTACATGCCTCCGATCGTTGCGAGTCAGGCCGAGAAGGCAGCCGCCGAGAAGCTCGGCCGCCGCCTCACGCTCGGCCACGTCGCCTTCAACCCGTGGACGCTCGAGCTGACGATCGACGACCTCGCGATCGCCGGCGCGAGCCCGGGCGAGGCGCCGCAGCTGCAGGTCAAGCGCATCTACGCGAACGCGGCGTGGACCTCGCTGCTGCGCTTCGCGCCGGTCATCGACGCGCTCGAGATCGACGCGCCGGCGCTGCGCCTGACGCACGTCGGCGAGGGGCGCTACGACGTCGACGCCATGCTGCAGCGTCTCGTCGCCGCATATGCGGGGCACAGCGACGAGGCGGCGCGCTTCGCCTTGCACAACATCGTCGTGCGCGGCGGAGCCATCGATTTCGTCGACACGCCGGTCGCCGAGACGCACCGCGTCCGTGGCATCGAGCTCGGCATTCCCTTCCTCAGCTCGCTGCCGTCGGAGCGCGAGATCAGGGTCGAGCCGCACCTGGCGTTCGAGCTCGACGGCAGCCGCTTCGATTCGACGGCGACGGCAACACCGTGGGCCGACCGCGACCGAGGCGAGGCGAAGCTGCACCTCGACCGCTTCGACATCGCGCGCTTTCTCGTCTATCTGCCGCGCGGCCTGCCGGTGCGTCCGCAGTCGGCGCTGCTGAGCGCCGACTTGCGCCTGGCCTTCGAGCAGCGGCCGACGCTGACGCTTCGCCTGAGCGGAACCGTCGACATTTCCGGGATCAAGGTCGTCGATGCGGCGGCGCAGGAGCTGCTGCAGGCTGGCAGCGTACGGATCGCGATCGACGACCTGCGCCCGCTCGAAGGCGCGGTGCACCTGTCGCGGATCGACATCGATGCGCCGCATGTGCTCGCGCAACGCAACGCCGCCGGCCGCGTCAACCTCCTCCTTGTCGCCGGCGATTCGGCGGGCGAGCCGGTGCCGGTGGCGCGCGTGCCCTTACCGACAACGGCAGCGAGCGCTGCGCAGACGGCGGCGAGCGCGGCCGCCGCGCCGCCGGCTGCGGCGCCGCGCTGGAAGGTGACGCTCGCGGCGCTCTCGATTCGCGCCGGCCAGCTCGACTGGCGTGACGCGACGACCGCGCCGGCAGCGGCGCTCGCGCTCGGTGATTTTTCGTTCGACGCCGAGGCGATCGGTTGGCCGCTCGACGCGCCCGTCGTCTTCAAGGGCACCGGCGTGCTCGGCAGCGACAAGGTGCACGGCAAGCTGGCGTTCTCCGGTCAGGGCAATGCCGCCGGCGCCGCGGTTCAGGTCGGGCTCGACGCACTGCCGCTCGCCGTGCTGCGACCTTATCTGCGCAGCGTGCTGACGCCCGATCTGAACGGCGACCTCAGCGCCGATCTCGCTCTCGAGTGGCGGCCGGCCGCCGACGGCCCGCAGCTCAAGGTCGACGCCAAGCGCATCGCCGTCGCAGCGCTCGGCCTCGGCGAAGCGAAGTCGCCCGAGGTGGCGGGCGAGCTGATCGAATTTCTCGATGCGCACGTCGACACGGCGGCGCGTGCGGCGGCGATCGGCCACCTGACGCTGCGCGCGCCGAGCGTACGCGTCGAGCGCGACGCCGAGCGGCGCTGGAGCTTCGAGCGCTGGACTCGTGGCGCGACGGCCGCAACGCCGCAGGCGACGGCGGCCGTGCTTGCACCCGCGTCGCCTGCATCGGCCGCTCCGCGCGTCGCCGCGAAGAGCGGCGCAGGCGGATGGAAGCTCGGCCTCGGCGAGGTCACGATCGACAAGGGCAGGGCGCGCTTCGCCGATCGTGGCCAACGCGTTCCGGTCGCGTTCGATCTGTCCGAGCTCGCCCTGCAACTGCACGGCTGGGCTCGCGACGCGGCGCCGGCCGCGCCGTTTCACCTCGCCGCGCGCGTCGCCGTTCCGGCCGGGCCGACCGGCAAGGCGGTGGGCAGCGGCGTCGTCGGCAGCATCGACGCGCGCGGCGAGCTGCGCGCTCTTGCCGGCGGCGTTCCCGCGGAGGGGAAGGTGGCGCTGCTCCTGAAGGACCTGCCGCTGCACCTGCTCGCGCCGTACTTCGACGATGTCGTCGACATCGAAGTGCAGAAGGCGCAGACAAGCCTCAAGGGCGACCTCGCGTGGGAGCGGAGCGACGCCGGCACGAAGCTCCGCGTTCGCGGCGACGCGACGATCGACGATTTTCGTGCCAGCAACGCGGCGACCGATCGCCTCGCGCCGCAGCGCGCCCTGGCCCTGCTGCGCGACGCGACGACGGCGCGCCCCTTGCTCGACTGGAAGTCGCTGTCGTTGCGCGGCATCGACGTCACCCTGGCGCCGGGCACGGCGACGCGCATCGCGGTCTCCGAGACGACGCTCAGCGACTTCTACGCCCGCATCGTCC